>JAITHF010000071.1 GCA_031280115.1 Spirochaetaceae bacterium
GCTGAGGCGCCGCTTCGGGGGTTGCGGGCGGGGAGGGTTTTGATGTATTCTCAATTAAAGAAAATAATGTTTCAAAACCTCAATGACCGGAGCGGTATATGAAAAAATTTTGGGCGGCAGCGGGCCTTTTGGTTATGCTTGGAGGGACCGGTTTCTTTTTAGGCTGGGTGCAGCTCACGGTTCCAACAGGATCCTACGGGGTGATGCGCTCCAAAACCCACGGCCTTGACGGGGAGATCATCCAAGCCGGCGCGTTCCGCTGGGCCTGGTATAAACTCATCCCTACGAATGTGGAAATACTGATTTTTACGCCCCATAGGATAGAACGCCCGATTAAAACCCAAGACACCCTGCCGTCAGGCAGCGAATACGCCGGTTTTGCCGGATTTGCCATTGACTTCTCGTATGACCTCACCGCAGCCCTCTCGTTTACCCTCAAGCCCGAATCCCTTATCTCCCTCATAGAAAAAGAAAACATCCTGAATCAGGCAGGCCTTGACGAGTTCGAGGCGAAACTGGCGGACCGGCTTGAGGCGTTTACCCTCCAGCGGCTCAAAATCTATATGGAAGACGAAAAAAGGATTCAGGAAATCATTGATTCCGGCACCATAGGCCGGCTTCATCAGGATATAAGCGGCGCCTTCCCGCTGGTGAAAGATGTTTCGTGCTTTATCCATACCACCCGCTTCCCGGATTTCAGCCTCTATCACAAGTTCAAGGCCCTATACGAAGAGTACGTGGCCAAAATGCGGGAACATATACAGCGCGAGAACATCCTGCGCCCTGAAACGCGGGTGGCGTCCTATATCCGGCTGGACGAGCTTGAAAAATACGGCGAGCTTCTGACCAAGTACCCTATTTTACTCCAGTATCTGGCGCTCGAAAAAGGAGCGCCGGCAAAAGAGGCGCCTTGAAGGCCCCGGATCTGTAACGGCAGGGCGCATTGGTTTGTTTGAGGTAGTGTGATGATTTTTTTTACGACCAAGAAGCCCCGGGCTTTTTTTCTTATCTTTTGCATCCTGTCCATGGCCGTCCTGCGCGCGCCCCTCACCGCGCAAGAAGAAATCCAAGAAGACGGCGAAGAGCAGGAAGCGGACGCGGACAGCGAGTATCCGATACCGGTTGACTGGAGCCCGTTCCGCTACGGGCCCGGTGACCAAGCCTTCATGCCGGCCCTGGGCATTACGGTTCCGGCCCTGTTCATAGGCGAGAGCGGAACCCTTGCCCATAACATAAACGTCGGCGTAACCCTCTCTCTGGCGTACACCCGCTTTCTCACCCCCCATGTGTTTATAGGAGGCGAAATAAACGGGATGGCCGCCAGCACCAAACGGTCGAACCTGCTCTATATCGTCCCCTTCGGGGTTAAGGCCGGATACCAGTTTACCCTCTACCAGCTCCCCCTGCCGTTCTGGATGCGCCGGATAGAGATTCCGTTAAGCCTTACCATAGGCGGCGCGGCCCAAAGCTATCTTGACAACGAGGAGAACTACTTCGGCTTTTTTCTCAAACCGGAGGTCTCTTTGTTCTTCCGCTTTAATCAGGACTGGTCATTCGGGCTTAACGTGAATTGGTGGTGGATACCCCAGTGGACCAGGGACCCCTCAAAAGACGTGTACGGCAATTTTCTGGGCATAACCCTGGCGGCGCGGTATCATTTCTGATTTTATATTTTTATATTTTTTTATATTTTCTTATATAAGGAGCGTATCCATGAGGCGGTTATGGGCTATTCTGTGCGGGGCGGCGGTTCTCGGCGGGTGCAATCAGGATCATATTTTCTTCTCGATAACCCAGGAGGTGGATCTGGTTGACCCCAGAATAAACGGGACCCCCACCGCCGCGGTTACGCTCGGCGGAACCGTGTATGTGGCGAGCAAATTCAGCGGCGCCATTCATACCTACACCGCCGGCGCCTGGGGGGTGATGGCAAAACAGCCCGGGGGGAAAATCATTGAACTTGCCGGGACCGAAAACTTTCTTTTCGCGCTGACATCTTCTTCCGGGGATCCGGCAGGATCCGTAACCCTGCGTAAAATCGAAGCCGGCTCCATCGGGAGCGGTGACTGGGAAACCGTAAGCGGCGCTCCGGCCAACACCCAGTCCCTGTACGGCGCCGGGGAGTATGTATTTGCCGGGGTTATGACCAGAAGCGGCACGTTTAAGGATGACGCAGGCATTGAAACAACCGTTGAGATAAGCGGGACCCCTGTTGCGGGGTTTGAGATATGGGGCGCCAAAGAGGACGCAGCCGCCCTTACCTGCCTGAAAGAAAAGACCACGTTTTTAACCGGCGCCGCATTTGACGGGGCCGCCACCTATTATCTTGGCACCAACAGGCCCTACTCCCAGGGCGGCGGGATTTATACGTTTGCAGCCGGAGGCGCCGCGGTAAGCAGCGCCGCCGAACCCGGCACCAAAGGGTTGGACATAGCAGGAATCATCGCGCTTCCCAATACCACGGCGGTAATGGGCGTGTCGAGAAACGGCTCCCTTCTCTACAACGGCGGCGGCGGCGGGGGCTTTACGCTGCTGCCGGCGGGCCTGACGTTTACCGGCGCTCTGGGGGTTTGGGAAAGCGGCGGCGGGGCTAAAAAACTGCTCCTTTTGGGTATTCAAGGCGGAAGCACCTCCACCACCCACGGCTACCGGGAGCTGGCGCTGGCGGCTGACGGGTCTCTTGACCCGAACAATACGCACTTGGCCAGCCCGGGAGCTTCCGCGAATTCAAGCGTTTCCAACGCGGACAAGTACGAATCATCCCTGCGCCGCCACCCGCTTGTGGGAATTACCCAGGCGCCGGACGGGATACTCTTTGCGGCCACCTTGAAAAACGGCCTGTGGGCGTACCGGAATGACGAATGGAACGCCGAAGAATAATGCCGGGGGCGGCCTTTTCGCCGCTCAGGAGGGGCAGGCCCGTTTAGACGGCCCTCTGGCCGACCGGATGCGCCCCCCAACCCTGGACGATTTTATCGGCCAGGACCACCTGGTCGGCCCGGGGCGGCTTTTGCGCCGGGCTATTCAGGCGGACCGGCTCTCGTCGTTGATATTCCACGGCCCCCCGGGGACCGGCAAAACCAGCCTTGCCTGTATCATCGCCAACACCACCAAAAGCGCCTTTGAAAGCCTTAACGCGGTGCTTGCAGGCATCAAGGATATTCGGGAAGCTGTGGCAAAGTCCCAAGAGCGCAGGTCCCGCTGGGGGCAGCGCACTATCCTCTTTGTTGACGAGGCCCACCGCTGGAACAAGGCCCAGCAGGACGCGCTCCTTCCCTGGGTAGAAAACGGCACAGTAATCCTCATCGGCGCCACCACGGAAAACCCCTTTTTCGAGGTCAACCGGGCGCTGGTCAGCCGGAGCCGGATTTTCCAGCTTAAACCCCTTACGCCCGGAGATCTCGCAGAGGCCGCGAAACAGGCGCTTGAAGACAAACGCCGGGGCTACGGGAACTGGCGGGTTTCCTTCGAGGAGGGCGCCCTTGAACACCTGCTTGACGTGTCAGCCGGAGACGCCCGGAGCCTGCTTAACGCCCTTGAGCTTGCCATAGAGACAGCGCCGCCGCGCTGGCCCCCGCCGGCAGGGGCGGAAATACGGGTCTCCTTTGAGGATGCCCAGGAGAGCATTCAGCGGCGGGCGGTGCTGTACGATCGGGACGGGGACTGTCATTTTGACACGATAAGCGCGTTTATCAAAAGCCTGCGGGGGAGCGATCCTGACGCGGCGCTGTACTGGCTTGCCGTGATGGTCCGGGCCGGCGAAGACCCGGCGTATATCTTCAGGCGGATGCTCATACTGGCAAGCGAAGACGTGGGCATGGCAGACCCGCAGGCCCTGGGGGTGGTTGTCTCCTGCGCCCAAGCCTTTGAGCGGGTGGGGCTTCCGGAAGGGGCGCTGCACCTCACCCAGGCCGCGCTGTACCTTGCCGCCGCGCCCAAATCCAACACGGCGCTCTCGTTTTTCGACGCCATGCGGGAGGCGGAGAAAGGGGAAACCCAAGTCCCCGCGCACCTGCAAGACCCCAGCCGGGACAAAGAGGGCTTCGGCCACGGCGAAGGGTATCTCTACCCCCACGCCTATCGGGATCACTGGGCCGCCCAGCAGTACCTTCCCGCCGCGCTTCAGGGCAAGGTGTTTTATACCCCTTCGGCTCTGGGCTGGGAGGCGCGGATAAGGGATGAGCTGCGGGAAAGGCGGGAGATTACCGCGGCTATGGCGCTTTCCGACGCGCCTCACGGGGAAATTCTTTCATGGGCAAAGGAGTCTAAAGCACGGGGGGAGTGGTTCCGCCGGCTTGAATCAGGGCGGAGCGCCCTGCTCCTTTCTAACCGGAACGCTCTTTTTGACGCAGGATCTGTCGCGCGGCACCATAGGATACTCATTGCCGGCGGCGGCGACGGCCTTCTCCTGTGGGAGGCCCTGCGCCGGGCGCCGGAGGGCCTGTCTGCCGCGCTGGTACGATCCGGTTCGGAGCGGGACGGGCTGTATGATTCGGCCCGTTTGTTTGAGGAGCCTGAAAAGCCTTTGGCCGGCGTTTTCCCCTCGTTTCCGCAGGAGGGCCTTCCGCCGCCGGAAGATGCGCAGGCGTTGTTTTCTGTGAGGCGCTTTGACCGGATATTTGCCCGCGAACCCTGGGGGCGGGGCGGGAACGCCGATCTGTTCCGGCGGTTTGCCGCAAGCGCGCGGAACCTCTTGGCTCCTGAGGGGAAAATCGTGATACTCCAGTCCCCGCCTGTGTGGGGGGCGCGGCTTTCCCGCATTATCGGGGAAGAAGGGGCGTTCAAGGACGCTGAAGAGGCTTTTTTCACCGGCGAAGCAGGGAAAATGTGGCGTTGGGATCAAGAAACACTGGAAAAAGCCTTCAGGGACGAGGGGTTTACGGTTACTGTGCGGGTGCTTGACCAAGAAGAAGCGCGGCTTCTTACGGAGCGGGACCTTTCCCGCTGGTTTGACAGGTCAAGCTGGGGCAGGTTTATCGCCGAAACCCTGGGGCAGGAGGGCGCCGGCGCCATACAGGCGCGCCTTCAAGCGCGTATAAAAGAAGGCCCGGTGCGCTGGAGCTGGAAAAGCCTCCTCCTCACCGCGCTTTGAGGGCGTGAGCGGCGCAGCGCCGGCAGCCTCCGGCTGTTTCACGTGCTTCTCGCGGCGGGAGGGTTCGCCCCCTGCGGGGGATTCAGGTGCTTCTCGCGGCGATAGGGTTTGCGGGTTTAGTCACAACCCTGAAGGATGCGCCTCAGCGGACGTCGATAGCGCACGGGCGCAGCGCAGGAAGCCTT
>JAITHF010000072.1 GCA_031280115.1 Spirochaetaceae bacterium
CGCCGGCTATCCCATGAGCCTGCAAACCTGCGTGATAGGCGGGAATATCGCGGAAAACGCCGGCGGCGGCACGGCGGTAAAGTACGGGGTTACCGGAAGGTATATCATCGGCCTTGAGCTTGTAACCCCCCAGGGAGACGTGGTGCAGCTTGGGGGGAAACTGGTGAAAGACGTTTCCGGTTACGACTTAAAATCCCTTGTCATCGGTTCCGAAGGGACTCTGGGGATTGTTACCAAAGCGATTGTGAAGTTAATCGGCTATCCGGCAACCAAGTCTGACCTGCTGGTCCTGTTCAAGACCCCCAAAGAGGCTATTGACGTGGTGCCGGTAATCCTCTCCCAGGGCTTAACCCCTACCAGCATCGAGTTTATGGACCAGCTTTCTTGCAGTACGAGCTGCAAATATCTCAACGAGAGCCTGCCCTATGAGAACGCCGGGGCCATGCTCCTTATCGAGCTTGACGGGACCAACGCGGCCCAGATAGAAATGGACCTTATCGAAACGGGGAAACTCTGCCAGAAACACGGGGCCGTCGAGGTCTATGTGGCGGAAGACAAGAACAACATCGAGCGGATCTGGAGCGTCCGGCGGAACATCGCCGAAGCGTGGAAGGTCTTTAGCCCCATCCAGAGCCTTGAAGACATTGTGGTTCCTATTTCCCGCATACCTGAGATGATACCGGAGCTTGAGCGGCTGGGAAAGAAGTACAACGTCCAGATCCCCTGTTACGGCCACGCAGGAGACGGGAACCTCCACGCCACGCTGGTCAAAGAGCCGTCTATGTCTATGCCGGACTGGAAGAAGAACGAAGTTGCCTGCCTTGAGGAACTGTATAAAGTTACCAGCAGTTTAGGGGGCAAAATAAGCGGGGAGCACGGTATCGGCATCAAGCGCCGGAACTATCTCAAACAGGTTATCGACCCGGTGGAACTTAAACTCATGCAGGCCATTAAAAAGGCCTGGGACCCGCATAACATTATGAACCCGGGCAAGATTTTTGCCTGATCCCGCACGGCGCCCGCGCCGGAAGGCGCGGGCCCCTTTCTCTATTAAATAAAAAAGAACGGAAAAAGAACCGGCGAACGGTTCTTTACAAAAAATCTTAAAAATTGATGAACAATTTGAGGAGGTCGTCATGCCGGTAATTAACTTCCCTTACGGCAAAGAAATGATAGCATACGCTATTCCTGACAATCGTTTCAAGGGCCAGCTTGTTTCCCAGATGCACCATTACAAAGCCCCGGCGCCGCAGGATGAACTGGTCGCGCAAGCCCTTGAAAACCCTGTGGGCACCCCGAAACTTTCGGTCATGGCAGAAGGCAGGAAAAAGGCGCTCATCATCGCCAGCGATCATACCCGTCCGGTGCCGAGCAAATTTATTATCCCCCCTATGCTTGCGGAAATCAGAAAGGGGAACCCCCGGGCGGAGATTACTATTCTTGTGGCCACCGGCGTTCACCGGGAAACCACGAAACAGGAACTCATCGACAAGTTCGGCGAAACTATTGTCAAAAACGAACATATCCTTATCCATGACAGCGTAGCGTCTCCCACGGTTAATCTGGGGAAACTCCCCTCAGGCGGGGATATTATCATCAATAAGCTCGCCCTTGAGACAGATTTATTGGTCTCCGAAGGGTTTATCGAACCCCACTTCTTCGCGGGCTTTTCCGGCGGAAGAAAGAGCGTGCTTCCCGGCATCGTGAACCGCGAAACCGTGCTGTACAACCACAACGCTGAGTTTATCGCCAGCCCCTGCGCCCGGACCGGTATCGTGGAGAACAACCCCATTCATATCGACACGCTCTACGCCGCCCGGGCCGCCCGTCTGGATTTTATCTGCAACGTGGTGATTAACGCTCAGAAAGAGGTCATCTACGCGGTGGCCGGGGACGTTGACCTTGCCCACCGGGCCGGGCGGGAGTTTCTTGCGGCGAAATGCCAGGTTGACGCGGTGCCGGCGGATATTGTGATTTCCACCAACGGCGGCTACCCGCTGGATCAGAACATCTACCAATCAGTAAAGGGTATGACCGCCGCTGAAGCCACGGTCAACAAAGGCGGCGTCATCATCATGCTTTCCTGTTCTAACGACGGCCACGGGGGGGAGTCTTTTTTCAACACGTTTAAGCAGGAGAAAGATCTGGCACGCATGACCGAGACCTTTCTTAAAACCCCGAAAAACAAAACCATCGTGGATCAGTGGGAGTCCCAAATCCTCGCGCGGGTTCTCCAGCGGGCAAAGGTCATCTATATATCGAGCCTTCCTGACCAGATGATACAAGAATTCCAGATGATCCCCGCCCATTCGCTTGATGAAGCGGTGAAAAAGGCCGGGGAGATTGTGGGCAACCCCCAGGCCGGCATTACCGCTATTCCTGACGGCATCGCGGTTATCGTCAAAAGCGCCGGCGGCTTTTAACCTCCCCGCAGAGGGCCGGGCCTTCGCGGACGCCGCTTGGGTGTAAGAAAAGAAAAACCTCCGGCGGCTCTGTTAAAACCCCCCGCAGAGGGCCGGGCCTTCGCGGACGCCGCTTGGGTGTAAGAAAAGAAAAAACCGCGGCGGCTCTGTTAAAACCCCCGCAGAGGGCCGGGCGGAAGGGGCGGCGCAGGCCCTGAGAGGGAAGAGATTTCTTGCAGCGCCTGAGCGCGCACCCGCGCCGGCTTGTCTTGACCTGCCAGCGCGATAAGCACCGCGGCGCCGGCGCCGCTTACCGGGGGGCCTGAAAACCGGCAGAGCGCGCCTGCCGAGGCGGCGACGGCTAGTAAAAGCTGCTCGTTCTTCATCCGGTTAGACGGTATAACGGCCCGGGAAAAAGCGCCCAAGGCAAGCCCGTCAGGGTCAACCCCGATGCGGCCTATGGCCCGGGCAGCCGCGGCCTGCACCAGCGGCTCAGGGTCATGGGAAAAAAGATCCGCCAGAAACGGGATAAGCTCCTTTGACCCAAGGCGGGACAAAAGCCCCGCCGCCTCTATCCGCTGTTCCGCCTGTACCGGCGGCTTTGTGAGGGACAGGCGCGTGTTGTTCCGCACGCTGGAAGCCGCTTCCATAAGATACGCGGTAAACTCCTTCTCCCGCTCCCCTACATCTCCATCCTGCAAGGCTTTATCAATAGCGCTGAACCGGTTCCGCAGTTCAGCCCTGCTGAACCGGTTGGCATAATCCCGCCTCGGGGGAAAGGGGAAGCCCAAGCCGTAGGAACCCTCCGGCGCCGGGCCGTAGAGGGACGTGCGGGACAGGAGAATCCGGTCTTCAAGGCGGTAGGCATAGAGATTCCAGTCGCTCCCGCCGGAATACAGCACCCCTTCATCACTGAAAATCGGCAGGGAAGCGGCGCCCACCACGCGGAGAAACCACAGGCGCTCCCCGTCTTCGTTAAAACCGGCGGCGCCGGCTTTTGAAAGCATATAGATACCCCGCTCGTCATAGAGCATGGCCGCTTCTTTTCCCCGCCCGCCGGTTTCAACCGGCGTTACGCCGCTCTTTTCGGCCCACAGGATCTCGGCGCTTGCGGCGCGGATGAGGATTACCTGCCCGTCCCCCAGAGTTACCGCCGCGTTGCCGTTTCTGCTTGCCCCGCCTACCGGCGGGGAAGCCAGTTTGGGCAGAGGCGGGTACGCGGCGCCGCTGCCGATGATTTCGGCGGCGCCGTTTTTATAGAATACCAGAACCGGAATTTCCGCGCCCCCTTCCGGGCCATCAGAACCAGCGGCGCTGAGGAGCAGCGCCGGAACCTCTGCAAGGCGGGTTGTCCCGGTCCTGCCGAACGGGTCGATACGCAGAACCTCGGCGTTTTCCAGCGCCATAATGACGCCGCCCCGCTTGTCTTCACGGGGGTTTACCGCAATGGGGCTGGCAAACGCTTTATGCCACAAAAGGGCGCCCCCGATAGTATAGCAGGAGAGGGCGCTGCGGGTAGGCGCAAAAAGCCGCCCGTCCCACCCGATAAGCACCGGCCCTGAGAGGGGGGAGGCAAGGGCCCTGCGCCACAGTTCCCGGCCTATCCGGTTCACCGCGATAAGCTGTCCGTTGGTCCTGCATATATAGATGGTCCCTTCTCTGGAGCGGGTAACAAAGGGGCTGAGTTTCCCGCCGGCGTTATACGTCCAGAGGGCGTTGCCCTGGCGGGAATAGACGCTGAGGTTCCCCCCTTCGCATACCACCGCTACAGAGCCGGCCTGCACCGACGGGAGGCCGATAACCTGTCCGTCCAGAGGCTGTTTCCAAAGCGCTATGCCCGCGGTCTGGGCGCCTAACCCCCGCAGGGGAAGCGCCCACAACAAAAGCGCGGGGAGCAGGTTTTTCATTTTTCTCATGTTCTCCCTCCTTGCATCTATCTTTGAAAGACCGCAAGGCTTTCGATATGCCCGGTCTGGGGGTAAAAATCATAAAAATCAAGCGCCGCCAGGGTGTAGCCGCCGCGCAGGATCTCCCGGGCGTCCCGGGCCAGCGCGGCTGGGTCGCAGGAGAGGTAGGCCATAAGGGGCGGGCCGTCCTGTGAAAGGCGGCGCCGGGTATACGGCGAAAGCCCCCGGCGGGGCGGGTCAAGGACCATGAAATCATAGGAGAGGCGGGGCGTATTGCGGAGCCACGCCTCCGCCGGAAGGGCGATGCGCCGTACCGGGCGCCCCGGCACGTTTTCATTGGCAAGCCCCAGGGCGGCCTTGTCCTGTTCCACCAGATCCGCCTGGGAAAAGAGATCCCTCAAAAACGCGGCAAAGGTTCCTACCCCGCAGTACACATCCGCGAATGACCCGGAACCGCCTGCGGTTTCTCCCAGCTCCCGCAGGCGCAGGATAACCTTTTCGAGCATGACCGCGTTGCTTTGAAAGAACACCCCCGCATCTATAAGGAGTTCCCGATCAAGGAGCCGCACCTTCCCGCGGGATACGCCGCCTTCGCATAAAAAGGCCCCGCCCCGGGCATACACAGTAAAGCGCTCTTTTTCAGGCGGCGGCGCAAGGGTCTTTTCTTGCAGCGCCCGCCGTATCGCCGGATCCGCTACGGGGCAGTCTTCAAGCGGCACCGCCTCCCCCGGGGCCCGGGCCTTTAAGCCGGCTGCAGGCGTTCCGGCGGGCCCGCCGGGTATCCGGTGAAACTGGAGCCGGTTCCGGTACTCAAAGGCCGGGGAAAGATGCACGCCAAGTTCGGGCAGGTCCGTAAGCCCCCCGATACGGGCCAGCGTTTCTTGCAGGGCCGCGCTTTTCTCCGCGGCCTGGGCTTCATACGAGAGATGCTGCAAGGAACAGCCGCCGCAGCGCCCGTAGGCCGGACACGCAGGCGCCGCCCGTACAGGGGCGGCTGCGGTTATCTCCACCAGTTCCGCCCGGGCCCAGCCCGCGCGGTTTTCCTGAATACGCCCGACCACCGTATCTCCCGGGGCCGTCTTGTCCATAAAAACAGTCTTTCCCTGATAATGGAGGATGCCTGCCCCGCCTTTGGCGAGCCGTTCAACTGACGCGGTAAAAATTTCGCCGGTTCTCATGGGTTTAAAATAACATGATTGCAAGAACAATAATAGAGAGGGTACAATAGGTCTATGGGCGGAATAAATAAGCGGAAACATACCGGTACGGAAAAAAAGCCCGGCGGCTTTAAGGCGGTATCAGAAACAGCCGGCGAATGGCTTTCTTCCGGCGACGGGATCAAACGGTTTGTCAGGCACTGGGCCCCTGAGGTGTTTTTGCAAAACGCGCCGGATAAAAAACCCCGGGGGGCCCTGCATATTGTACACGGCATGGCGGAACATTCCCTCCGTTATGAACGGCTTGCCCGGCGCCTGTGCGGCGCGGGCATTGAGGTCTGGGCCGCTGACCAGCGGGGCCACGGCAAAACCGCTGACCCTTTGATAAACGACCGGGGCCTGGGCGGGCTCTTAGGGCACTGCGCGGACAAGAACGGGAATGAAAAACTTATTGCGGATATACACAGCGTCAACGTGATGATACGCGAAATCTATCCTGATACGCCCCTGTTTCTTCTCGGCCATTCATGGGGTTCTTTTCTTGTGCAGCGCTATATCGAGACCTATGATTACCCCCTCTCAGGCTGTATCTTGTCAGGAACCCGTGGGCCTGACGGCTTCAAGATACGCGCAGGGGTTCCGCTCATGAAGTTCCTTGCGTTTATCAAAGGGGCCCGGCGGAAATCTTATATGGCCCGGGCTCTTGGGGACGGCTCTTTTAACAAGCCTTTCAGACCGAACCGGACGCCGTTTGACTGGCTTTCCCGGGATGAGCGGGAGGTGGAATCCTACATGGCCGACCCGTTGAGCGGGCAGTTTTGCTCCGCCGGCTTCTATCGGGATATGAGTATGCTCCTCAGGGAGATACATAAAACCGAGGCTATGGGGATGATTACATGCGGGCTTCCTATCTATGTGTTCGGCGGCAGCGCCGATCCTGTGGGGGCTATGGGGGAAAGCGCCACCGCGCTGGTGAACACCTACCGCTCTCTGGGGATAAAGGATCTTGAATTCGCGCTGTACCCCGGGGCGAGGCACGAAACGTTGAACGAGACCAATCGGGAAGAGGTTATGGACAACCTTCTTGCCTGGATCCTGCGGCATTGCGCCGCTGATCATCAAATCACGCCTGAGGCGGCGGCAGAACAGGAATCGGAGAAAGAACACGAAAGATAGCCCCCTGCGCATCCGGAGGCTGTTTCACACCCTGCGGGTGATTCACGTGATTCCTGCGGCGGGAGGGTTTGCCCCCTGCGGGGGATTCAGGTGCTTCTCGCGGCGATAGGGTTTGCGGGTTTAGTCACAACCCTGAAGGATGCGCCTCAGCGGACGTCGATAGCGCACGGGCGCAGCGCAGGAAGCCTT
>JAITHF010000083.1 GCA_031280115.1 Spirochaetaceae bacterium
TGTATGTTCCGGCCTGCCTGTTGAGCCTGCCCCAAACACGCTCAGCGCCGCCTTTCTGATGAGCGCGGAGAGAGCGAAAAAAGTAAAGAAAGCGGAGCGGGAATATATATAGAAAGAAAGAAACGAAAAAAAGGTTGGGAAATATATTAAAAAATGACCGGATTTCGATGAAGAGGGCTTGACAAAGCCAAAACCGCCCTCATAATTTTTTGCCGTTTGGCCAAACTGCGCCCTAACAGAAACGCCGCCGTCATAGCAGGTTTCATTATGAAAAAATAATACCAGCCGCCCTCCCGTCTGGTCAAGGGCTTTCTTTTTTACGCGCTTCGCTTCGCGTGCGCTTTTGAAGAAAATTTGGAGGGTCATAGACCCTCCAAACCTCCCCTAAAGGCTTCCTGCGCCGCGCCCTTCCGCCTGCGAATTCCGCTGAGGCGCACCTTCTGGGTTGTGACTAAAACCGCAAACCCTATCGCTACAGGAAGCACTTAAAACAGCCGCAGGCTGTTGAATACCCCGCAGGGGGTTATTATATTAAAAGAAATGTAACGAACAAAGAGCAATCGAAGGAGAAACAAGAAAAAACCAATGGAAAATAGAGAAAATAGGGAAAATACCGAAAAGAAAGATAAAAAAGATAAAAGAGAGAAAAACGAGCGCCTTGCGTCTCTGCTTGCCCGCTATGAAGAGGTGGCCGTTCTCATTCAGGACCCGGGCCTTGTGAAAGACCAGCAGAAATACCGCGGGATTATGCGTGAATACACGCGCCTGAAAGCGGTTGCCGACGCCCACGGGGGCCTTGCAGGTCTTGCCGGCGCGCTCTCAGAGGCAAAAGCGCTCCTTCGCGACGAAAAGGAGCCGGATATGCGGGAGCTTGCAAGAGCGGAGGCCCAGGAACTTGAGGCGCGGATAAAAGATGCCGAAGAGGGCTTGAAGGCACTCCTTATCCCCAAGGACCCGCTTGACGAGAAAAATATCATTATGGAAATCAGGGCCGGCACAGGCGGGGACGAAGCGGCGCTGTTTGCGGCGGACCTCTTTCGTATGTATTCCCGCTTTGCTGAAAGCAGCAGCTGGAAGTTTGAGGTTATGAACCTGAATGAGACCGAACTGGGAGGGGTTAAAGAGATTGTCTTTTCTATAAGCGGCAGTAACGTGTACGAAAACCTCCGCTATGAATCCGGCGTTCACCGGGTTCAGCGGGTGCCCGCCACAGAAGCCGCAGGCAGGATACACACCTCAGCGGTTACGGTGGCGGTGCTTCCTGAAGCGGACGAAACTGAAATCGATATCCGCCAGGAAGACCTGCGGATTGACGTGATGCGCGCAGGCGGGCCCGGGGGCCAGTGCGTCAACACCACAGACTCGGCGGTGCGGATTACCCACCTCCCCTCAGGCATTACCGTGCATTGCCAGGATGAGAAGAGCCAGATAAAAAATAAGGCCAAAGCCATGCGTATCCTCCGGGCCCGGGTCTATGAAATGGAAGCGGCCAAAGCCCGCATGGAGCGGGCGGAATACAGTCTGAGCCAAGTCGGGACCGGGGACCGGTCAGAACGGATACGCACCTATAATTTCCCCCAGAACCGGCTTACAGACCACAGGATAAACCTGACGCTGTACAAACTGGATTTGATTATGCAGGGGGATGTGGCGGAACTTTTTGACGCCCTTAAACTCTCGGCCCGGGAAGAAGTGCTGAAGGACGCGCTGGTATGACCGTCCATGAGGCCCTTGCCCGCGGGGTGGGGGCCCTTGAACGGGCGGGCGTTGAAAACCCCCGCCTTGACGGGGCGCTCCTTTTGTCCCGGGTTCTTGGCGCGGACAGAACGCGCCTTATCACCTGCGGGCATGAGCAGATTTCCCCTGGGGCCCAGCAGGAAGACCGCGCCTTGACAAGCCGGCGGGCAGGCGGGGAATGTACCGCGTATATCCTGGGGCGC
Source organism: Spirochaetaceae bacterium (assembly GCA_031280115.1). Taxonomy (GTDB): domain Bacteria; phylum Spirochaetota; class Spirochaetia; order Treponematales; family Breznakiellaceae; genus JAITHW01. Next base: position 1,941 of record JAITHF010000083.1, read on the forward strand.
AAGGAGTTTTGGGGGCTGGACTTTCTAGTAACTCCTGACGTGCTGGTGCCCCGGCCTGATACCGAAACGCTGGTGGAAGCCGCGCTGCGCCGGCTTGACTGCCTGGGCCCGGCGCCTTCCCTGCTTGATATGGGCAGCGGGTCCGGCGCCGTGGGCATTGCCCTTAAACACGAGCGCCCTGAACTGGCCGTGCTCCTTGCGGATATTTCACCGGCGGCGCTGGCGGTGGCTGGGGAAAACGTCCGGCGCCTCCTCCTCTCATCCGGTTCTTTTAATTCTTTTTATAAAAAAGAGCCTGCGCCGCGCTGCCGTGAAAGCGCCCTCTTTGACCGGATACCCGAACAGTTTGACTGCATTACCGCCAACCTCCCCTACATCCCGTCAGCAATGATTGAAACCCTGCCCCTTGAGGTCAGGCGGGAGCCCCGCCTTAGCCTTGACGGGGGCCCTGACGGGCTTGGGGTTATCGCGCCCTTTATCAAGGCCGCCAAGACGCGCCTTCGCGCAGGCGGCGCGGTCCTTATCGAGGCTGATCCAAGCCAGATAGACCGCATAGGGAGCCTCCTCAGCGCCGGCGGGTATCGGGACATACGGACCCGCGCTGATTTGTCCGGCGCGGCCCGGGTCATAGACGCCCTGCGCTGAAGGGGCGCTAGACTCCCGCGGGAAAGGCGGGTATGATTACCCCTTAGCTCTATTCTGTCCTAGAGGGAGGCGCGCGCCGTGTCATTACTCAAAACAACCGCGGATTTTCTTGTGGTTATCATGTCGCTTATTTTTCTGAGCCCTGTAGGTATCCTCATACATATCCTTCGTTTTTTCGGGCTTAAAAAGCCCATGTCCCTCGTAACCTATAAAATCGCCCAGACCTGGTCGCGGCTGCTCATCAAGTATACCGGCTGCCGGCTTACCGTGCGGGGGCAGGAGCATATCCCGCCCACAGGGGGGCTTTGCCTTGTAAGCAATCACGGGAGCATCTTTGATATTCTCCTCCTCTTGGCGCTGGTGAACAGGCCGGTGGGATTCATCGCCAAGAAGGAGCTTGCGTTTGTCCCGTTTCTTAATATATGGATTTTTCTTTTAGGCGGGTTTTTTATTGACCGGAAGAACATCCGCCGGGCCCTCAAAACGATAAACGCCGGCATAAACCGCATAAAAGAAGGGGGGGCTGTGATTATTTTCCCAGAGGGAACCAGAAGCAAAGGCCGGGGGCTTCTGCCGTTCCGCTCAGGCGCGTTTAAGCTGGCCACCCAGTCGTGCGTCCCCCTGGTGCCTATTGCCATTACCGGCAGCTACGAGGTGTTTGAAAAGACCCGGCGGGTTCGGCCGGTTCCGGTACAGGTAACTTTTTCCCCGCCGATTATGACTGCTGAACTGAGCGCCGAGGAGCGGCGGAAGCACTTAGCCAATCAGGTGCGGGACATTATCAGCGCGGCTATCGACCAGAGCGCAATCCCTCAGGCTCCGCCGCAGGAGATTCCCTCTGGGCAGGGGCTTGATTCGGGAAGTCGGGAAGGGCGCCTTGATTAGCCGATGAGCTTTCTGAGGAGGCCGTCGTTATGGCGCCAGTCGCAAGAAGACTTGACCCGCAGGTCAAGGTCAACCTTGAGGTCCAAAACGCGGTTAAGGTCTTTTCCCGCGGCCTGCCTTATGGCTTTAATCACGGCCCCGCCCTTGCCCACCACCATACCCTTCTGAGATTCCCGCTCAGTAATGATAAACGCCCGTACCCAAAGCCGCGCGCCCCCGTCCCGGGCCTCAAGGTCCGCCACTTCCACATACAAACAATGGGGCAGTTCCTGATACAGCCGGTTCACCGCCTTTTCCCGAATAATCTCGGCAATCCGAAAGGAGATTTCCTGATCCGTGGTATAGGCTTTGGGATAAAACGGCTCCCCCCCAGGGGCCGCGTCAAAAAGACCGTCTAAGAGGGGGGCAAGACCTGTTTTTTTAAGGGCAGAGAGGGTGAAACAGCGCTCTTCGGGAAGATCAGGAAGGGACGCGCGTAAAAACTCCCGGCACCTGCCGCAATCTGCCGCGGGGCTGTCCATCTTATTCACCGCCGCCAGGGTCCGCGCTGCCCAGGGCCGGAGGGCGAGGGCGACCGCCTCCTCTTCGGGCCCCGGCGGGCGGGAAGCGTCAAGCACATAGAGCATAATATCCGCGTCATTTATGGCGCGGTCGGAAACAGCCATGAGGCGTTTATTGAGTTTTTTATTTGAATTATGGCGCCCCGGGGTATCCACAAATACGAGCTGCCCCCGGGGGCTGTTGAGGATACCCCGGACAGCGTTTCTGGTGGTCTGCGGCACCGGGCTTACGATAGCGACCTTTGCGGCGCAGGCTCGGTTTACCAGCGTGGACTTGCCCGCCGAGGGCCTGCCCACCACCGCCACAAACGCGGCTTTTCCGGGGCCGGCGCTCCCGGCTGCTTCCGCCTCTGAGCTACACATTTTTGAGTGAATTTATGTTTTCAAGTACCGCTTTGCCGGATTCCAGCAGGGAAGAGGACTCGTCTTTGATTTTTAAGATAAGGGTGTTTATCTCGTTCAGCGCCTCAAGTACCTGCTGCCCCCCGTTATTCTGCACCTCAACGGCGTTTTTGATACTCAGCTCCTCGCTTTTCACCGCGTTTGCCAGGGACACGATAAGGTCGAACTGAATCTGAGCGTGCGCCGAAGACTCGGTGGAAACGTCAATAAGGGTTTTGATATTTTTAAGGCTCTTTTCGATTTCGCTCGCCTGATGGCCTGAGTCGTCCGCCAGATGCCGTATCTCGCCGGCAACCACCGCGAATCCCTTGCCAATAGCCTCTCCCGCGTGGGCCGCCTCTATTGCCGCGTTCATGCCCAGAATACTGGTCTCTTCGGCGATATTGCTAATCACCTTGCAGGCTTCGATAAGCGCTTCGGACTGGGTGGACACGTTGGCGATAAGCTCCCCGATTTTGAGGAGCCGGTTCTTGCCTTCAAGGGAGGATGTATTCAGTTTAATAACCGCTTCGGCGTTATGTTCAAGAGTCTTATGGATAGAACGGATATTCTTCACCATTTCTTCAATGGCGCTTGAAGATTTAATCACTGCCGACGCGGTTTCGTTAATATGGTTTGAGAGGGTGCCAATGCCTTCAATGCTTTTGTTCATCTCTTTGAAAGTAAGCCCGTACACCGTGCTAATGGTGTGCTCGATTTC
>JAITHF010000096.1 GCA_031280115.1 Spirochaetaceae bacterium
TCGGCCACTCCGGTTGAGGGCACAGGGATTTCGGTGAATACCAGCAGCCTCACGTACAGCGATGATCCAGACCCCCTGCCGGCCCTCCACTATCAATGGCAGAAAAGCGATACCGCGAACGGGGACTACACACCCATTTCGTCCAACGGGCAGAGCGCTTCGTATACGCCGGTTAGTGGGGATGTGGGCAAGTTCCTCAAGGTGAGAGTACGGGCGCAGGGATATAGCGGCGCGATATACAGCGACCCTGTGGGGCCGGTAGATGGGCCGCCTTCGGGCCCGTCCCTTGGAGGCTCTGTAACAATCAGCGGCAACGCCCTTATAGACGCGCTCCTTTCCAGTAATGTGACCGGCGTCACCTTCCTCAATGATCCCAATGCAGGCACCGGCAACGCGGCTACTTCGGCAATCCTTCAGTACAATTGGCAGTCAAGCAACACGTCAGGCGGCACCTTCGGGGATATTAGCAGCGCTACCAACGGGACCTACACTCCAGTGGGAACGGATAAAGGCAAGTATCTCAAGCTGAAGGTTACGGCCACCGTTGCTTCCGGCTTTAGCGGCACCCTTTACAGCAATGAAATCGGGCCTATAGAGTACGGCATCACCTCCTTGGCGACGGATATAGCACAGGCAAGCCCGGTAGAAGCGAAAGCGGCGGTTTCCAGTGAAGATGCCCAGAAACAGGTGAAATACTGGACTACGGGTGTCATTGCTCAAAAGAAGATAACCGTGAACCTGATTGGCGGCAAGGTTACCAGCGCGCATAGTGCCGGCGCGGACGCCACCGCTCTTGTAACAGGGACCAGCGGCGCCTTGAACGGCTGGACCGCCGCCTACGCCGCCGCTGTTTCAGAAGGCGACACCAGTTTCGCGGTGGTCTTTGACGGCGCCAACGCCACCGGCCACCTCGCCGGCGGGGCTATCAAGGTAACAGGCGGCCTTGCGACTATCGTAACCGGAGACGACGACCCTGACGGGAAGGCGCTGTGGCTGAAAGGCAACCTTGGCAGCAACGCCGCCGCTTCGGGCACGACGGTTTCTTTCACCGGCGCTCCGACGGTCGGCGGGGATATTGTTGTACCCGCAGAGATTATCCTTGACACCGCCGGCTATGCCCTCACCATGACCACCCACAATCTTACGGTTAAAGGGACGCTGAACCTCAGCGCGGCCAGCGGCGCGGTGAGCTCCTCCTCCGGCACTATCACCGTGGGAACCGGCGGGAACACGATTACGGCGACAGGCGCCACCTTCACCAGCGGCGGCAACGACGGCGGCGCCCTTGACGGCACCACGGGCAATATCACCCTTGATGTGGACGGCGGCACCATCGCCCTTGGGAGCAACGGCACCATCGCTGTTGCCGGGGACGCGGCCTTCACCGTGGGCGGCTCAGGCAAGACGATTGCTCTTACCGGCGCGACCATCACGGCCAACGGCTCAAGCGGCATTACGGCCTTGCTTGGCATAAGCGGCGGGGTTGCCACGGTTACCCTTGGGAACGGCGACAGCATCGCCCTTGCTGACGGCGGGTCAATCGCCGTTGCCGGGACCAGCACCATCGCCCTGCCCAACACCACCATCGGCGCGGGTGAGTACAGCGCGGAAGGGAGCGTTACCATCGCCGGCGTTACTACGGCGGACACGATTACGATCGCCGGCGGCGGCACTGCGCTCGACGGGCTTACCATCGGGGACGCCTCCGACTTCGTGGCGCTCCAAGCCCAGGGGACGGCAGAGACCGTGTTTAGCCTTACTGCCAGTACCAACACCCCGCTTCCTGTACTCCTCGGCAGCGGCGGCATCACCCTTCCCAAAGGCACCGGCGGCGTCGGCGCTATTCTGGGAGTGCCTGCAACGGGCCACGTGGAGCTTAGCGGCACCAGCGGCATTACCCTTGGCGAAGGCGCCGGCACGGTGATGGCCAAAGTCACCTTTGCGAACGGCGCGAAGATCGGGACGTTTACCGGCACTAATTATGACAGTATAACCGACCTTGTTACTGGTTCGGGTGGGATTGGGATCTGTCCGGTTTCAGGCGGTGACATCACAGGCGATGGCTACGGCGTTTTAACAGTGGGGACTAGCACGGTTACGCTCAGCGGCGTCGCATCGGAACAAACCATCACTGCGGCCAGCGAGCTCGACGAATCCCTCTAGGGCGCGGACGCGCCTCGCGCAGCGCCTGACGGCGGCGCGGGGGGGAAGAATATGGGGGGTCATAGACCCCCCAAACCCCCCGTTGGCGCGACGTGTGCTGCGCCCTTTCGGGGGCGCGGCGGGTTGAGGCGGCGCGGGAATGGATGGTACAATGAAACCATGAAACTTGATGAGGAGCAAAAAGCCGCGTACCAAGCGGATCAAAACGCGGTGGTTTCCGCAGGGGCCGGTTCGGGCAAAACCACCGTGCTGGCTGAACGGTACGTGCGGCTTGTAACTGAACGGGGCTTGGCCGTCAATGAGGTGCTGACCCTGACCTTCACCCGCAAAGCGGCGGCGGAAATGTACGAGCGTATCTTTAACCGCCTCTCCGCTTCCCGGGACCCGGCAGCGCAAGAAAAATTAGCCCAGTTCGACCAAGCCCGTATAGCCACGCTGGACTCCTTCTGTACGGCCATTGTACGGGGCGCCTCCTACCGGTACGGCATATCCGGCGACTTCAGGCTGGACGAAGCGGAACTGAAAGAGGCAGCGGAGGAAACCGCCGTGGATATGGTCATGCGGCGGCGCCATGTTCAAGCCGTCCGCCGGCTCGTGTCAGTGCGGGGCTTTGAAGAAGTGGCGGAGGGCCTTTTCGCCCATATCGCCCAGCACGTTTTCAGTCTGGCTGCGCCCTGCTCGTACCGGGAGCTGGGGAAAAAACAAACCGCCTTTCTCGCAAGAGAAGCGGAAGCCCGCGCCAAAGACCTGGCGGCATTGTGCGAGACCATCGCCGGCATGGACGCAGGGGATAATCCCGCAGGGAAAGCGGCAAAAGTCAAGGCCGCGGTGAAACAGTTCGCGCCGGTGCTCAGCGCCCCCCTTGCCTGCCCGCGCAAAACCTTGTATGAGGCGGCGGCGTTCTTTGCAGGAAGCAAGTCCTTTGACCTGCGCTTCGGGAATACTAAAGACCCGTCGGCCCTTGAAATCAAAGAAAAGGCGTGGGACCTTAAAAAGAAACTGGCGCCGAAACTGCTGGACGCGGCAAAATCCCTCCTCTTTGAAGAGGATATACAGGAAATCGGCGAGTTCCTTGACGAATATCAAGGGCTCTTTCTGGAGCGCAAACGGGCCCGGGGGCTCCTCTCGTTCCGGGACGCGGCGGAACTGGCGGTAGATATCCTCCTTACGGATATAGACCTGCGGAACTATTATAAACGGCATATTAAAGCGGTTATGATAGACGAGTTTCAAGATAATAACGAAACCCAGAAAAACCTCCTCTATCTTTTGGCCGAGCGGAACGACGCGGGGCGCGCCGGCGCCCTTCCCCGCGCCCAAGACCTATGCCCGGACAAACTCTTTTTTGTGGGGGATGAAAAGCAGTCTATTTACCGGTTCAGAGGGGCGGATGTGTCAGTGTTCCGGGGGCTTTCGCAGGAACTTGAGGAAAAAGGGGAAAAAGGGGACAAAGGGGAAAAAGGGAGCACAGCGCTTACCCTCAGCGCCAACTACCGCTCGGCGCCGCTGCTTGCCGCGTTTTTCAACGCCCTGTTCCCCGGGGTGTTCGGCAGCGCCGGCGATCCTATGGAGAAAAGGGAGAACTTTGAAGCGGCGTTCTCCCCTATGCGGACGGCGCTGGACACAGGGGGCAGGGAGGAAATAAAGAAAACAGAAGAAGCGCCGGTGGAAGTCTTTCTGCAAGAAATGAGAAAAGAGGGGAAAGAGGGGAAAGAGGGGGAAGAAAGAGGCGGAGAGGGCGGGGAAGACGGGGACGAGGCGGACGAAACCGAAGGGCAGGGGACGGGACAGGCGCTCAAAGAAATCGGGGAGGCCCTTGCGATAGCGGCGCGGATACGCAGCGGGGTCGGGCGCAAGGAATTCGGCTTTGGGGACGTAGCGGTCCTGTTCAGGAACACCACATCCCAGAGCGGGTATGAGCGGGTGTTCAGAGACGCGGGCATACCGTTCAGCGCGGTTGACCCCCGGGGGCTTTTTCTGGAGGCGCCGGCGCATGACTTTTACGCCATACTGCGCCTCAGCCTCTTTCCCCTTGACCGCAACGCCTACGCCGCGGTTCTCCGCTCCCCGTTCGCGGGC
>JAITHF010000226.1 GCA_031280115.1 Spirochaetaceae bacterium
CCTAACGGGAGCGCCGCCGTCATATAGTTTCATTATGAAAAAAATAATACCAGCGCCCTCCCGTCTGGTCAAGGGCTTTCTTTATTGAGCGCTGCGCTGCGCTTGCGCTTTTTAAGAGATTTGGGGGAACCAGTTCCCCCAAACCCCCAACCAACGGCTTCCTGCGCTGCGCCGCTAACGCTATCGAATTCCGCTGAGGCGCCGCGTGTGGGTTGTGACTAAAATTGCAGACCCTCTCACCGCGAGAAGCACGTGAACCCCCCTATGGGGGTGAGAGGAGCACCGCGTCAATGACTCTTTGAACGTGCGCCGCCTCCATGCCGGGCCATATCGGGAGGGAAACCTCCCCCTTAAACGCCGCAAGGGATTCAGGAAAATCCCCATCTTCAAAGCCGTACTGTTTTTTGTAATACGGCATGGTATGCAGAGGGATAAAATGCACCGAAACGCCCACCCCCACGTCCCGCAGTTTCTCAATGCACTGGTCCCGAAACCCGCCAGCGCCCCTAAAGCGCAGCGGATACAGGTGGCGGGCGTCCCCCTCGCCGGTAGGGGGCAGGATAAAACGCCCGTCCCCTGCAAACGCCGCGTCATAGCCCGCGGCAATCTCCTTACGCATAGCAAGAAGCCCCCGGGCTTTCCCAAGCTGGACCCGCCCTATCGCCGCAAGCAGGTCAGGCATATTGTACTTGTACCCCGGCGCCGCCACCTGGTAATACCAAGGCGCCTTGGTATCAGTGTAGCGGTTCCATATACTCCGGTCTATGCCGTGGGAACGCATAATCCGCATCCGGCTGGCGGTTTCAGGGTTTTTTGTTACCACCATGCCCCCTTCGCCGGTGGTGATGGTCTTGGTGGCGTAGAACGAAAACACCCCCGCGTCCCCTATGGCGCCGGCCCATGCGCCGCTTGCAAGGCGGGAGGGGAACGCATGGGCCGCGTCTTCTATAATTTTAAGGCTGTACTCTTTGGCAATAGCCGTTATAGCGTCCATATCGCAGGGAAGCCCCCCGAAGTGAACCGGAATGACCGCCTTCGCCGCGCCTGCGGGCCCCCAGTCCCCGCGGGCGAAGCGGTAGGCCCGGCGGTTTCCGGCGAGCCGCTTGAGGGTGCGCTCCAGCGCGGACGGGTCAAGGTGGAAGGTCCCGGGGGCAATGTCAACAAAGACCGGCTCCGCCCCCAGATAGCGGACCGCTCCGGCAGTGGCGGCAAAGGTGTATGACGGAAGGGCCACCAGGTCCCCGGGCCCCACGCCGCAGGCTTCAAGGGCAAGATGGAGGCCGCTGGTGGCGGAGTTCACCGCCAGCGCCGCGGCGCCGGCGCCCTCCAAGAAACGGGCGAACTCTGTTTCAAAGGCCAGGGCTTCAGCGGCGGTGGTGAGCCAGCCTGAGCGCAGGACCCGCAGCACCGCTTCTTCTTCTTCAGCGCCGATATGCGGGCGGGCGAAGGGTATCATGTGCCGGACGCCCGCGCGGGAAACGTCAGGAACGCGGGAAACGCCTGAACCGCCGGCAAAGGGGCGGTCTCAGGCCGGGGCGCCGGGGCGCCGTTCCGCTCGGCAAACCCCGGAATACCTTCCCGCAGGATTTTCCGCAGAAGCGCGCTGTCCCGGAACAGCTCCGGCCTGCGGGGGTCCCGCTGGCAAACGGGGCGCAGTTCCTCTATAAGGCGGGCAATATCCACGCGGTGCGGGGCTTTCCGCTCAACTTTGAGGATGCGGTTGAACTCGGTGCGCCGGGGCTCCTCGTCCTCCCCCCACAGTTTCTCGTCAAGCCGCTCTCCGGGGCGCAGCCCCACATATTCGATGGGAATGTCCCGCTCCGGCTCAAAGCCGTAGAACCGTATCATCTGCTCCGCCATGTCCCGGATTCGTACAGGGTCCCCCATGTCAAGGAGGTACAGGCTCCCGTTCTCCCCCACGCCGCCGGCTTTCAGAACCAGCGAGCAGGCTTCGGGAATAGTCATAAACCAGCGCCGCATTTCAGGGTGGGTGACGGTAACAGGCCCGCCTTGCTCTATCTGCCGCTGGAACAAGGGCATGATAGAACCCCGCGAGCCAAGCACGTTGCCGAACCGGACTACCATGAAGTTAAGGCCGTTCCCGCCTTGTTTCCCGTTATATGCCGCCGCGGCCTCAAGGACCAGCCGCTCGCAGAGGTACTTGGACACGCCGTACACCGACACAGGCTCCACCGCCTTGTCGGTGGTGATATGCACAAAGCGCTTTACCCCGTGCCGGGCGGCGGCGGCGATGAGGTTGTCTGTGCCGAACAGGTTGTTCTCAACCGCCGCCACCGGGTTCTCCTCCATCATGGGAACGTGTTTGTACGCGGCGGTATGAAAAACCACGTCCGCATTGAGCCGCCCCATAATCCATTCCATATAGTCCCGGTCTTTCAGGTCCCCGATAATAGGCACCAGGCTCGCCTTTTCCCCGACCCCTTCGTCTTGCAGGAGCCGCAGTTCCCGGTCGATCTGGTAAATCGAGTTTTCCCCGTGGCCCAAGAGGTACAGCCGCGCGGCCCCGCCGGACAGGAGCTGGCGGCAGAGCTCGCTGCCTATGGACCCGCCCGCGCCGGTAATGAGCACCCGCTTCCCCCGCAGGTACGCGAGGCTTTCTTTGAGGTTCACCGCAACAGGGGTGCGGCCCAGAAGGTCTTGCGGGTCAATAAAGCGGGTCTGGATGAAATGGGGGTCCCCTTCTATAATTTGGGAAATCCCCGGCAGGATCCGTATGCGCTGGAACCCGGCCTGTTTGAGGATTTGATAGATTTCCCGAAGGTATTCCTGAGAAGCGTTGGGTATCGCGATAATCGCCTGGTCAGCGCTTTTCATACGCAGGAGCCGCGCCACGTCCCGGATGGGGCCCAGCACGGGTATACCGTCGATTTTCCTGCCGATTTTTTCAGGATCGTCGTCAAGGAACGCCACCACTTCGCCGAAGACCGCTTTCGCCTTGATCTCCTGCGCCAGGGTCCTTCCGGCAAAGCCGGCGCCGATAATATATAACCGTTCAGATTTTATGATAGCCATATTTTTCCAACTGCTTTTTTCCATTTTTCTTTTTCCGTTCTTCTTTCTCTCTATTTTCTATTTTTTGTTTTCTCTATTTCTATTTTCTCTATTTCTATTTTCTGTTTTTTCTAAATAGGTATTGCTTCTGCTGCCGGGCCCCCCCCCTTTTCTCTAGGGGGCGCTTCTCTATCCCTGCCCACCTCTTCCCCGCCCGCTCATTCCGCAAAGGACCGCCCCTTTTTAAAGCTCTGACGGCTCAAGCGTTTCAAAAGCAAGGTCAATGGCAAAAGAATCGTCGTATACATCAAGTTTAACCTTTGCCCTTCTCTTTCTTTTATCGACCTTAATGATATTTCCCTCAAGACCCGCAAGGGGCCCTTCAACCACTACAATACGGGAATTTTGGTCAAAATAAACCTTTGATATGCCGGCTACAGGGCCGAATATTTTGGTGAAGCGCAGGGCCGTCTCCATATCCCGGTCGCTCAGGGGGCATACATCCTGATTGGAGCGCAGGAACCGGAAAAATCCCTCAGTCCCCCTGAACGCCCGCTTATGAAGGCATATATCCTCACCGGCGAGGGGTTCAACAAAAATATAGCCCGGGAATACCGGCGCGTTGGTGGGGATGTGTTTCCCCTGCTGCCTTATGATTATTCTACGCTGGGGAAAATAGAGGGAAACAGGTATGTCAGGGTAGCGGGCCTTAAAGCGCTTGATATAGGGTTCCTCATATTTTGTTCTAACCTGTATAGTATAATAATTCATAAGGCAAAGTATACCCGAAACACCGGGCGTTTAAAAGCCGGCCTGTTTTTGTTTCAGACCCGCGCCAAAGGGAACTCTCCTCCCAAGGGGCGGCGCCGGCTTTACTTTAAAGCAGCGGGCAGGTATACTTCCTGCATGGAATATAACGCGCGCTTAGAACCCGGCGTAAAGGGTGAAAAAACTGCTATGGTTACGGATGAGAACACCGCCCTTTCCTGCGGGAGCGGCGGCCTCCCCGTATACGCCACCCCTGCTATGGCGGCGCTTATGGAAGGGGCCTGCACCGCGGCCCTAGAACACCTGCCTGAGGGGTTTTCCACCGTAGGGACCGAACTGGCCGTCACCCACCTCTCGGCCACACCTCTGGGGCTGCGGGTCCGCGCCGTGGGGGAGCTGGTGTCTGTTGACAACAGGACCCTGCGTTTCAAGGTGGAAGCCTTTGACGAGGCGGGAAAAATCGGCGAAGGCGCCCATACGCGGTTCATCATTGAAAACGAAAAATTTATGCGTAAGGCCCTGTCCAAAAAGAGGCCCGAATGAGCGGCGGAACAGACAGCGTTCAGGAAGGCTGCGTGTTCTGCCGTATTGCCCGGGGCCTGATACCCAGCGACAAAATCTATGAAGACGGCGATTTCCTCGCGTTCTATGATCTGAGCCCGCAGGCGCCGGTGCATTTTCTGGTTATCCCCAAAAGGCATATCGAAAGCCTCATGGATCTGGCTGAGGCGGACCGGAACCTTGCAGGGGGCCTCCTTATAAAGGCCCGGGAACTGGCGGAGAAACTTGGGTGCGCCGGGAAGGGCGGGCGTTTCGTGATTAACTGCAAGAGCGACGGAGGGCAGACCGTCCCCCACCTCCATCTCCATGTGCTTGCAGGGCGCCCCCTTTGCTGGCCCCCGGGATAACCCTTTTGAGGCAGGGAACATGACAGGCCCGGCGCATGACCAGAGCGCAGCCGAAACAGCGGCTATTTTAGACTCCTGCCGCAGCGAGCTGGCCCGGCGCATTGTGGGGCAGGCCGAAATGGTAAACGGCCTCCTTACGGCGCTCATTGCAGGGGGGCATATCCTGCTTGAAGGGGTGCCCGGGCTCGCGAAAACCCTGGCGGTCAAGAGCCTTGCCGCTATTACCGGCCTCTTGTTCAAGCGGATTCAGTTTACCCCGGACCTGCTGCCCGCGGACCTGACCGGCACGCTTGTATGGGAGCAGGCGTCCGGCGCGTTCTCCGTGCGCCGGGGGCCGGTCTTCGCCAACCTTATCCTTGCTGACGAGCTGAACCGCGCGCCGGCGAAGGTCCAGTCCGCGCTGCTTGAGGCAATGGAGGAAAAACAGGTAACTATCGGGGAGGCTACCTACCCCCTGCCTTCGCCGTTCTTCGTGCTGGCCACCCAGAACCCTATTGAACATGAGGGGACCTATACGCTGCCCGAGGCGGAGCTTGACCGGTTTTTAATGAAAATACTCATCCGTTACCCCAGCATAGAAGAGGAAATCCAGATTGTGCGCCGCGCCGCGTCCCCTGACGGCCCTGCGCCGGCGCCTCTTTCTGCGGTGCTGAAACCGGAAACCTTGGCCGTTCTCCGGGCCGCCGCGTCGTCGGTGTTTGTTGACGCCCGCCTTGCGGCGTACATGGTGTCTATTGCGGCGGCCTCCCGCCCCTTAGCCCCGGGGCCCGGGGCTGATACGATGGAGAAAGCCGCACGGGAGGGGCTGTACCGGTATATCGCCTTCGGCGCCTCCCCGCGGGCGTCTATCGCCCTGTACCGGTGCGCCCGGATACGGGCCCTCTTTGAGGGGCGCTCCTTTGTTACCCCTGAAGACGTGAAAACCGCGGCCCCGCCGGTGCTGCGGCACCGGATCGTGCTTTCCTACGAGGCCGAAGCGGACGGCCTTGATCAGGACGCGGTCATCTCCCGGCTCCTCTCCTTTGTCCCTATCCCCTAAGCCCGCGCTTCCGCCCCCCTGCGCCGCGCCTTGACAGGGCGGAAGGGCCCGGGCTATAGTGGGGGCTTCATGGTGAATCTGAGAGTAAAAGCCCCGCCCCCGCAGGCCCCCGGGCTCGCGAAAGCCCTCAGCGGGGCGCTGGGCGCCGTGATAACCCTCTATATTACAGGCATATCTCTTGACTGGGGGAAACTGGACGGCTTTAACCTGGCGGTGGGTATCGGCGGGCTGGGGCTTATCCTGTTTTCTTGTCAAGAGGCGCGGATAGCGCGGCTGTCAGCGCGCCTTCCCCGGCCCCTTAAAATCATCTTTCTTGCCGCCGCGCACCTCGGTATCCTCTCATTTGTCATTGTCCAAGGGGCTATTATATATACGATGACGGTAACTGCCGGCGGAAGCGCCGGGCAAGGGGCTGATTACCTTCTGGTGCTGGGCTGCCAAGTTGACGGGGACGCGCCGTCTGTCCCCCTTGCGCGGCGGGTCGCCGCGGCGGCGGCGTACCTCCATGAAAACCCCCGTACCAAAGCGATCGTAAGCGGCGGCAGGGGCCCGGGGGAAAGGGTCAGCGAAGCGGAAGCAATGGCGAACCTCCTCATAAGGCGCCATAATATCCCTTCCGGGCGTATCCTTCGGGAAGAACGCGCCGCAAGCACCCTTGAAAACCTGGCGTTTTCAGATGCTTCCTACGGCCTTCGGGACAAGCAGGTGGTGGTTGTCTCAAGCGGCTACCACCTTTTCCGCGCCCTTGCGCTTGCAAAGAAACAGGGCTATACCCGCGTTTCCGGCTTGGGGAGCGAAAGCATCCCCCTTGCACTCCCGGCCTATCTTCTGCGGGAATATGCGGCGGTTATGTATTATATCCTGCGGGGGTACCTATAATAAAAATAATGGGTAAACTAAAACTAATCCTTGCGCTGTTCAACAGGCGGGAAAAACAGCAGCTTATACTGGTGGCGGCGGCCCTGCTTGGCATGGGCTTTATCGAGCTTGTGGGCGTGGGTTCTCTGGGGCCCTTTATTTCGGTGGTGTCCAACCCCAAGGTTATTCACACTAATATCTGGCTTAAACGCCTCTACGAGCTGGGGCGTTTTGAGAGCGACGGGGGCTTTATCGCCATGACGGGCATACTGGTTATAGCGATGCTGGTGGCGAGCAACCTGTGCCTCGGGGGCGCGAACTTCCTCATGTACTACTACGCGGCCAAACGCCGGCACAGCATCGGGGTGCGGCTTTTTGAGAAGTACCTGCGCCAGCCCTACTGCTTTTATCTTACCAGCAGCGCCGCGGTGCTCTCCAAGCGGGTGCTGGGCGATGTGAGCGCCTTTATAGGCGGGGTGCTTATGAACCTGCTCCAGCTTATCGCAAGCTCCATAATCTCGCTTTGCATTATCATCCTGCTTATTGTTATTAACCCGGCGCTGGCGCTGGCGGTGAGCGGGGTGCTTACGGTCTCGTACCTGGCGATTTTCGCGTTTGTCAAAGACTTCCTGGCCCGCAAAGGGCGGGAGAGCAACGCGCAGAACGCCTTGAAGTTCAAATATACCACCGAGGGTTTCAACGGCATCAAGGACATAAAGATACTGGGAAAGGAGCAGGTGTTTCTGGACAGTTTCACCCTCCCCTCACGCAAGAATTCGATGAACGAGGCGTCAAGGGACATTGTGAACGATCTGCCTAAGTATGTGCTTGAGACCATTGCTGTTGGCGGCATTGTGGGGGTTATGGTCATAATGATCCGGTTCGGCGCGGTGATAGACGACTTTCTGCCGGTTTTGACGGTCTACGCCTTCGGCGCGTACCGGCTCCTGCCGCTTCTCCAGAAAGTATTCCGCGCTTTTGCCGGCGTCAGGTACAGTTTTGCCATAGTCGAGGAGCTGCACCATGATTTTTGCGAACTTCCCGAGGGCGAGGCACTGGCAAAGGACGACCCCCCGCGCATGGCCTTTCACAAGGAGGCGGCGCTTAAAGACGTGGTATTCAGATACCCCGCAGGCTCCCATGACATCATCAAGAACCAGAGCCTTATCATCAAAGCCAACACGTCTATCGCGCTTGTGGGCGCCACCGGCTGCGGGAAAACCACGTTAATTGACATTCTCCTTGGGCTTCTTGAGCCTCAAAGCGGGGGGCTTTTCATTGACGGCGAAGCGGTTACCCGGGAGAACCGCCGCAGCTGGCAGCGGAACCTGGGGTATGTGCCCCAGTCTATCTACCTTACTGACGACACGATACGCCGCAACATCGCCTTCGGCATTGAACCTGAGAAAATCGACGAAGAGGCGGTGGTAAAGGCCGCCTGCCTTGCCAATATGCACGGCTTTATTACCAGCGAGCTTGAGGGCGGGTATGACACGGTTATCGGCGACAGGGGCATCCGGCTTTCCGGGGGCCAGCGCCAGCGTATCGGGATTGCCCGGGCAGTATACCATGATCCGCCGGTGCTTATCCTGGACGAGGCGACCAGCGCGCTTGACAGCCTCACAGAGAACGCCATTATTGACGCTATGAAGACCATGAGCGGCAAGAAAACGCTTATTATGATAGCCCATAGGATAACCACTGTTAAGAACTGCGATCAGATATATCTTATGGAAAAGGGGGTTATCACGGATCACGGCGCTTACGAGGAGCTGTATCAAAAAAACGAACTGTTTAGAGAAATGGCCGACGGCCCCCCTGTGCAGCCGTAGGCCCCCTGCGGGCAGCCGCAGGCTGTTTCAGGTGCTTCCTGCGGTGAGCGGGTTTGTGGGTTTAGTCACAACCCTGAAGGATGCGCCTCAGCGGACTTCGATGGCGCACGGGCGCGGCGCAGGAAGCACCTAAATCCCCCGCAGGGGGCCTTCGGCTGGGGGGTTGCGGTTTTGAGGGCCTGTGGGCTATGATAATGGGTATGAAACTATGGGTCTTTGCTTTTGTCCTGACCATGAAAAGCCTCTGCGCTTTGTACCCTCAGGAAATCATCACCGCCGAGCGGTATCTTGCAATGGTCTCCGAACGATACGGGGGAATAAAAGATTACGAGGCGCGAATCCTTATCCGCTCCGGCAATTCCACCATGTCCGGCACGGTTATCCACCTTGTCCCCTCGTTTATGCGGATAGACTTCGCCAGCCCCGCCAATCAGGTTATCGTGTTTAACGGGGAACAGCTTACGATTTATCTGCCTGAATATCAGGCGGTGCTGAACCAGACCATCTCGTCAAACCAAAGGTCAGGGGCCGCCTCTTTTGCCTCGGCCCAGGGGCTTACGCTCCTTAGACGCAACTATGTGCCGGTCTTTGTAACGAGCCCCGCGCCCCAGGCCCTTGAAAGCGGCTCTGCCGAACTGGCGGTCAAACTGCGGCTCACCCGCCGTTCGGTCTCCGAAGGCTTTCGGGAAATCATTCTCAGCGTGAACCCTGATACCAAACTCATCCGCCGCATTGAGGGGCGCACCATTGACGGCAGGCTTGTGCAGTTCGACTTTTCCAACATCAGAATAAACCGGGGCATACCGGAACAGCGGTTCATCTATGATTCGCCTGCGTCAGCCAATATGTATAATAATTTCCTGTTTCGGGATACTGAATAATGATAATAGGGGAACAGCAACGCCCCGGACGTGCGGAGGAATCTGGTGGAATCCCTGGGTAACAAGTTAAGAACCGCCCGCGAAAGCAAAGGGTGCTCCTATGATCAGGTAAGTCAGGAAACCCATATAGCAAGCAGGTATCTCAAGGCCCTTGAGGAAGAAGCCTTTGGAGGCTTCCCGGGAGAACCCTTTCTTCTGGGATTTCTCAAGAACTACAGCGAATTTCTGGGCCTTGACACGCAGGAAGTCCTTTCCCTGTACTGGGCCATGAAGATTCAGGAAGAGCCTGTGCCGGTGGAACAGCTTCTCAAACCTTCCCCGCCCTTTCCCTTTACCCTTCTTATCGCGGCGCTGGCAGGGCTCATCCTCTTAGGCATCATAGGCGGCGGGGTTTATTTCCTCCTTAACCACGCATGGCAGAAACCCCCGCCGGCCTCTGCGGCGCGGGAGCCTATGGAATATACCCTCAGCGACGGGGCGCTGGAACGGCGGTTTTATCAGGGAGACGCGGTGATTATTCCCTATGGGGACGCCCGCTATACGGTAAAACTGGCCAGCTTAGGGGACGCGCTTACCCTAAGCGCGCCGGACCGGGAAGTGATGCTTGACTTGGGGCAGGAGGTACTGATTGACTTAAACGCCGACGGGGTTGAGGAACTGCGGATTACCGCGGCAGAGTTCTCCAAGAACGAAAGCGGCTCAGGCGCGCTCCTGCGCTTTGAGATTGACGCGCCGCCGCCGCTTCCCCCTGCTCTTGCGGAAACGCCGCCGCCATCGGCGGATACCCGGGCCGCGCCCGCGCCTGCGGCCCTCTCCGGCACGGGCCTTGCCAACGCGGCGGTCATCTTTTCGTCTTCCAGCGCGTATCCCTTTACGCTTCAGGCGTTCTTTCAAGGCTACTGTATGTTCCGCTGGGAGATTCTGGCGGAACAAAACCGGCGGGAACGTACTGAACGGTACTACCAGAAAGGGGACGAGCTTAATATACAGGCGCAAAACGGCATCCGCGTCTGGCTGTCCAACGCCGCCACGGTGAAACTACAGGCCATAGGCGGCGGCAGAACCGTGCCGCTTGAACTGGGCGGGGCCGGCGAAGTGGTGGTGGCGGAGATACGCTGGGTGTGGGACGACGACAGCCGCTACCGCCTGGTGCTGGTAAAACTGTAGTGCGCTATTTTCTCGACTCCTTCGGGTGCGCGAAGAATCAGGTTGACAGCGAAACCATGATGGCCCTCCTTAACAGCGCGTCCTGGGACGCGGCAGCAGATCCCGGGGACGCGGACCTTATCATTATCAATTCCTGCGGGTTTATCCAAAGCGCCAAAGAACAGTCCCTCCGCGCGCTCCTTACACACCGTAAAGCGTATCCGGACAAAAAAATCCTCTTTTCAGGCTGCCTTGCCCAGCGGTACGGCAAGGATCTCTCCCAGTCCCTGCCGGAAGCGGATATGCTCATAGGCAATCAGGACGCGGACGCCCTGGGCAAGGCGCTTGCGGCGCTGTTCCCTCAAAGCCCCCTGCCTGCGGCGCCGCCTCCGGGAACGCGCCCGCTCCTTTCGCCCGCAGGCTCCGGGTACGTCAAGATAAGCGAAGGCTGCAACAACCGCTGCGCCTTCTGCGCCATTCCCCGTATACGGGGCCCCCTTATAAGCCGGCCTATCCCGTCAGTGCTTGAAGAGTGCGCCCAACTGCTCAGCCGGGGTATAAAGGAGCTGTGTCTTGTGGGACAGGACGCCGCCTCCTACGGCGCTGAAAAGAGCGGCGGCGGAAGCAGCCTGCCGGCGCTCTTGAAAGCGCTCTCCGGCCTTGCAGGGCCGTTTTGGGCGCGTGTCCTCTATATCCATCCGGACAACTTCCCCCTTGCTATGCTGGAGTTGTTTCAGCAGGACCGCCGGTTCCTCCCGTACTTCGACCTGCCGTTCCAGCACGGGTCAGGCCGGATTCTCAGGGCCATGAACCGGCGGGGCGATAGGAAGACCTATCTTGCCCTTATTGACCGGATACGGAGCGCCCTCCCTGACGCGGTTATCCGCTCCACCTTTCTCACCGGCTTTCCCGGGGAGCGGGAGCGGGATTTCCAGGCCCTCCTTGACTTCCAAAAGGACGCGCGCCTTGACTGGGCGGGCTGTTTCGCCTATTCACGGGAAGAGGATACGCCGGCGTACACCCTGGGGAACCGCGTGCCCCAGCGCCTCGCCTTAGCGCGGAAAAGCCGCGTTGAAGCGAGGCAGGTTCCCATCACCGAACAGCGGCTTGAGCGCTTTATCGGCAGGGCCATGACGGCGATTGTGGAAGCCCCTCTTGCCCTGGGCGGCGGAAAGACCTGCTATCTGGGGCGGCTTTTCTGCCACGCGCCGGAAGTGGACGGCGGGGTCGTCATCAGTTCTGAGACGGCCCTGTCCCCGGGCTCGTTTGTGGAAACAACCGTAACCGGCCGTTCCGGCTTCGACCTTACCGCCGCTGTCCGGTAAACCGCCGCCGCAAGAAGCAGGCGGGCTTTTTTATATTTTTTATATTTTTTTATATTTTTTTATAAGGGGGTGGATTAACCGGTTCTCTCCGGGGTATACTGGCTGCTATGATATGTCAAAAATTAGATGCGTTCTTTCGGAATAACTTGGACATAGACGGCTTTTCCGTCATAGACCCGTCATTAAACGGCGTGCAGGTGGATAACAACGGGGCTGACATCACGAAGATCGCGTTTGCAGTGGACGCGAACATGGAAACCTTTACGCAGGCTGCCCAAGGCGGCGCGGGGATGCTCTTCGTCCACCACGGCCTCTTCTGGGCCGGCGCGCAGGTCAGGGTCGCGGGAAGTTACCGCCGGCGCCTCCAGTTCCTCTTGGACCGCAATCTGGCGCTCTACGCGGCGCACCTTCCCCTTGACCAACACCCCCGGTGGGGCAACAATGCAATCCTCGCGTCGCTCCTGGGCATCACCGATCCTGAGCCGTTCGGAGTGTACCGGGGCCGCAAGATGGGCTATAAGGGAACCCTTGCCGCGCCCCTTACCACCTGCGAGGCAGCGGAGCGGGTGGGACCTTCAGCGCTGGGGGTGTACCCTTTCGGCGTACCGGTGAACCGGAGCGCCGCGGTCATTTCAGGCGGCGCGGCAGATGAGGCGCAGCAAGCGATTGCCGAAGGGGTTGACCTCTATGTTACCGGCGAGATGAGCCATCATGTGTACCATGAGTGTCTTGAAAACGGGCTTAACATGATAGCCGGCGGCCATTACGCAACAGAAGTATGGGGCGTCAAGGAGATGATGCGCCAGTGCGCTGAGGCGCTGCCCCTTGAGGTTATGTTTATTGACGCACCCACAGGGTTATAAGCGCTGCTATGAAACAAAGGAGAACAACTATGAAAGGCAAATTGCTGCCGTTTATCCTGACCGCGTGTATTATCCTTGCGGACCAGGGGGTTAAGAGCGTTATTGTCCGGCGCTGGCCCCTAGAGGCGCCGAACGGGATGGTCTTTATCACCCGGGTCTTTGACAGCGATTTTCTCTGGATCATCCATGTCCGTAACAAGGCTATTGCCTTTAGCATAGGCAGCAACCTGCCCGACACAGTCCGGCCTGCGCTGTTTATCGTGCTGCCGGTTATCGTGCTTGGGTTTCTGCTCTGGTATTACGCCCGCTCAAAGGAGTTCTCCGGCCTCCAGCGCTGGGTTGTGGCAGGCATCATAGGCGGCGGGGCAGGCAACATGATCGACCGTATCTTCCGGCCCGACGGGGTGGTGGACTTTATCAGCGTCGCGTTCTACGGCCTTTTCGGGCTTGACCGCTGGCCTACGTTTAATATCGCCGACGCCAGCGTGGTGGTCTGCTGCATCCTCCTCCTCCTTTCGCTCATACTGCCTCCTAAACCGCCTCCCCGCCGGAACGCCTAGGGGCCGGACCGCTTCCGTGCGGCATCAAGGGCTTCGCTTGCGGCTTCGGCGAACTGGTTATAGGCGATAGTGGCGCCGCTCACCGCTTCTACCGCCTGTATGCTGCCGGTTTCAACGAACTGCGCGGCGTAGGCGTCCATTGCCCGCACCGCAAGCTGGGCCTTTTCGTAATAATCAGCGCTTGAAATCTCACCGTTTATCATGCCGTATTCTTTGCCCTTGACGGTCCCGTCTTTCTGGCGGGTAACAAACGTACACGCCCCGGCCTTCCCGTCCTTAATGGTGAGGGTAACTTCCCCCCAGGCGCCCCGGTCGTCCGGGCCGCTTTTTCCCTGATACACCCCGTCTTTGAGGGCTTTCCCGTTGCCGCAGGAAGCGGCAAGAAGAAGGAGCGCCGCCACGCAGGGGGCCTTACAAAGGCGGGAAAATCCTGAAGCCCTTTTCATTGCGCCCCTCCTTCGGAAGGTTCCGCCTGCGCCGGACCGGGGCGCGGCAGGTTTCCCTCATGCTCATTGCGGATAATCCGGTTTATCCTGCCGTGTTCCAGCACCACAGTCCGCTGGGCGTCTTCGGCCACCTCAGGATCGTGGGTTACCACGATAATGGTGCGGCCCTCTTGGTGGAGGCGCTTAAAAATCTCGATAACCGTCTGTTCGTTGGCCTCGTCAAGGTTGCCGGTGGGCTCGTCCGCAAGGATAAGCGCCGGATAGTTAATAAGCGCCCGGGCAATGCACACCCGCTGCTGCTCGCCTCCTGAGAGCTGGCTGGGCAGGTGTTTGGCCCGGTCCGCAAGCCCCACCCGCTCCAGCGCTTCAAGCGCCTCTTTCTCGTCAGGCATACTGTGGTAGTATTGGGCGGCCATGACATTTTCCAAGGCAGTGAGGTACTGCACCAGATGGAACTGCTGGAAGATGAGGCCGATTTTATCCCGCCTTATAAGGGTGAGGTTTTTCGCCCGTTCTTTGGCAATATCCACCCCTTCAAGGAGCACCGACCCGTGGGTGGGCTTGTCCATACAGCCTATAATGTTCATCAAGGTTGTTTTACCGGAGCCTGACGGCCCCATGATGGCAAGCCATTCTCCTTTCGGCACTGACAAAGTAAGGCCGTGGAGGGCTTTAAGGTTTCCGTAGATTTTGGAAACATCCTGCAATTCAAGCAAATTCATCGAATTCTGCCTCCTTAAATAGATACTGATATAAAATGCGGGCATATTACCCGCGCCGCAGACGAAAGGGCGCGAAACATGAAGCGCCGGCAGCCTCCGGCTGTTTCAGCAGCCGTTGTTTGCACTATGAGCCGCGAAGCATGAAGCGTATGTAAAAAAGCCCCCAAATTTTTCCCAAAGAGGCGCGAAGCGCCGGTAATCCGTTATACGATAATGATTTATCCGGGGTCAGGATAGTTTTTCCGGTGTACGCGCAAGGTTTCCGCGTGTACGCGCAAAGGTTCCGCGTGTACGCGCAAGGTTTCCGCGTGTACGCGCAAAGGTTCCGCGTGTACGCGCAAAGGTTCCGCGTATACGCGCAAAGGTTCCGCGTGTACGCGCAAAGGTTCCGCGTATACGCGCAAAGTCTCCGCGTGTACGCGCAAAGGTTCCGCGTG
>JAITHF010000206.1 GCA_031280115.1 Spirochaetaceae bacterium
TAAGAGGTTTTTCTGAATTTCGATAAAGTGCCGGCAGTTTTCAGGACGGTTAAGGCCGTTAAGAATGGCAGTTACCATCTGTTCGCAGCTATTATACCCGCAGGAACCGCAGTTAAGAATATCTCTGGGGCCCTTTTTATACATTTTAAGGTGAAGCGCCTGAATATCTTCGGGACGGGGAATCTTCACCAGTTTCTTGAATATCTGTGACCGGTCAACATAGGAGCGGCTGTACAGGCCGGCTTCCCAGTAATCGTTTATCACCTGTTCGAGCTTGCGCCCTTTAATAAGAATGCTGCGTATTTTTTTTGTCCCGTAGAACGCCTGGGCCTCTTTACGGCGCTTTTCGATTTTGCGGTCCAGATCGTCCAGGTGTTTATGCTGGTTAAGCGTGCCGGGGCCGCCGTTGCACCCCATTTTACAGCTCAGACAGTCAACAAGGGACTAGCCCGGCGGTTCTCTGTTTTCCATGGACCGTCCCAGATGGGCAAGGTAGTGGTACACCTCAGGGGAGCCTTCTATCTTTCTGGTCTTGGCGGTTACATCGGCGATATACCGCTCCACTGTACGCATAAGGCCCCCAGGGGTGGAGAACAGCACCGCCCGTTCCGCCTGGGGCCCGTCGTAGGCCGCGGGCTCATACTTTTCAATCCGGTCATGGGTATCCTCAAGGTACTGCTGGAACGATTTAAACGTTACATTGTAATCCCCGAAACCGGTAGCATCGAACTCCCGCCGCTTGGAGTAGCAAGGGGAGACGGCCACGAATTTACAGCCGGCGTACTGGGGGAAATACCGTTTAATCATCTTCATCGTATGGAGCATGGGGCTGTCTGCCGGCGCCAGAAAAGGGATGAGTTCAGGGCGGTACATTTCTATGAACGATACCAGGGTGGGGCAGGGCTGGGCGATAATCATGGGCGGTTTTTTCTTTTTTTGGTAGTTAAGATAGGATTTAACCGTAAGTTCCGCGCCGAAGCTCACGTCAAAGACCGCTTTAACTCCAAGTTTTTTAAGAAAGCCGTTAAACCGCAGGTATTCCCCGCCGAAACTGACCGCGATGGCAGGCGCCACAATCGCCACCATATTGATTTTTGCCTTGACATCCTGTATAAATTGGTCGAAGTCGTCCACCCCTATCCGCGCCCCGTGCATACAGGCGTTGATACAGGCGCCGCATCCGATACACAGCTCGCTGTGAAATGTTACCACGTTTCCTGATCCGTTATTACACATTTTTACCGGACACACCATGATACAGCGATGGCAGTTCACGCACTTGTCCTCAATTATTTGGATAATCGGCCTAAGCCCTTTATAATTCATTGATTGCCCCCTATGGTTGGTATCGGAAAGATACCGATTTACCTGAAACCTTTCCCAAAAAGCATGTGTAAGAAGTACGTTTACAAAACATTTAAATACTTTTACAAAATAATAGGCCGGTACGTAAAAGCCCGCGCCTTCCCATGTTTTAACCCATTTGTTTTATTAAATCATAGCAATTTTTAGCCGGATTTTCAAGCCCTTAACGGCCTTTTAACCAACATATTTTCTAACAGCCGTCCGGCTTTGCCCGGCAAAACCTTCTTGAGGAGGCTTGCGGGCGCTCCGGTTGATTGACATACTTAAAGGTAAGGGAGAACGGGAAATTGGAACAGAAACGATACGAGTTAGTACGGGAGATATTTAACGCCTGCTCAGGCAATCAGATGCGGGACGTGTTTATAAGCGAGGTTGAGACCGATGACATTGAGGCGGAGGTCAAGCCGTTTCTGATAGGCACGCAGATACAGTGCGAGCGGCTGGATGCCGGCGCCGGGGTCGTTATTTTTAATCTCAACATCGACGGCCTCCTCCAGCGCCTCACCTTCACCGAGATGTGACCTATCCTGCGGCAGGTTGGGTTTGGAGGCGCGAAGCGCCGTTGAACCCCCCCGCAGGGGGCGCAGGGGCTAGCGGGAGCGGCGTACGCCCTGGCGGGCGCAGTGGGGGTGTATGGCGCATTGGGAGCAGAAAGGGCTTAAAGGCCGGCATACCCTCTGGCCGTACAACACCAGAAGCGCGTTTATCCCCTTCCAGTAGACGCGCGGCAGGAGGCGCCGGAGCCCGGCCTCGGTCTCTTCAGGGCTTTTGGCGGAAACCCAGCCGGCGCGGTTGCTTATCCGGTGCACGTGGGTGTCCACGCAGATCCCGTCTTGGTCAAACGCCTCGATTAACACCAGGTTCGCGGTCTTCCGCCCCACCCCCGGCAGCGCAAGAAGCGCCTCCATAGTCTTGGGCACCGCGCCCTCATACTGCGCCAGAAGCAGCCCGGCGATTTTCCTAAGATTTGACGCTTTTGTGCGGTAAAACCCTGCGGGGTAAATAAGGCGGGCAAGCGCGTCCTCAGAGAGCCCGAGAAGCGCCGCCGGCGAAGGCGCCGCCGCAAGGAGCGCCTTAGACGCTGCCAGGGTTACCTCGTCTTTGGTGCGGAGGCTTAGTATGGTTGACGCCAGCACGGCCCAGGGGTCTCTGCGGTATTTTTCGGCCACAAGGCCCACAGCCGGATCAGGCCCGTCCTGCTCAAGGCCGCGCCGCCACTGACCGAGCGCCGCCATAATCGAATCCCACTCAGGGGGATTCGCCTGATCCTGCCGCTTCATCCTGGGTTCTTTTCGCTAATAAACATATTGCCAGCGCCTCCACTGCCGCGCCGGCGCCAACATCTCCCAGCCCCTCGGCGGTTTTCCCTTTGATAGACACCTCTGCGGGAGAAACATTGAGCGCCTCTGCCAGAGAAGCGCGGATACGCTCCCGGTAGGGCAGGAGTTTCGGCTCCTCGCACACCACAACGCAGTCCAGATTGACAAGGCGCCAGCCGGACTTATCCACCATGTCGAAGGCGCTGCGGAGGAGCGAAAGAGAGCGGGCGTCCTTAAACGACGGGTCATGGGGAGGGAAGCGTTCCCCAATGTCCCCCAGGCCCGCGGCGCCTAAGAGCGCGTCAATCACCGCGTGGCACAGCACGTCCCCGTCAGAGTGCCCCCATTCCCCCCGTTCATGCTCCAGCGCCACTCCGCCGAGCAAAAAGGGCCTTCCTGAAACCAGCCGGTGTACGTCCCAGCCTAATCCTACCCGCATCATAGGGCTTCTCCCCTGGTAAGGTCTTCGATAAAGGTGATTTTCCGGTTCTTTGAGGAACCGGCTACCACTGCCACAGGCCCCACGAACTCGCCCCAGACCTCTGCGTCGTCAGTATATTCCACCCCTTCGTCCCGCTCGCGCCTCGCGGCTTTTTCATGCGCCGAAAGGAGGGCCTGATACCGGAACCCCTGGGGGGTCTGGGCGGCCTGAACCGCGCGCCGGGGCAGGTGGCATCTTACAAAGCCATGACGGTCAATCTCTTTGGGGGTTTCAGCAAGGGGCACGCAGGGAATAGCCGCGCCGTGCCGTATGGTCCCGTCAATCACCCGGGCTATAAGATCCCCGTCGATCCAGGGGCGGGCGCCGTCGTGGACAAGCGCGTAATCCGGCGGGGCAGCGGCAAGGAGCGCAAGCCCCTGGTGTACCGACATTCTGCGGGATTCGCCGCCCGGGACAAAGCGTATATCATGTCCGGCGCCCCGGAGGCCGAGGTCTGGCGGAAGGCTTGCCCGCGCCGGCGCCTCGCCGCCGCCCCGGTCATGAGGAACGGCGATAACGATGGTCTGTATCCGCGGGCACTCGGCAAACGCGGCGGCTGCCGCGCCGAGAACGGTCAGGGGATTCCCCCGGGCGTCCCGTGTTCCCAAGGGGCGGTACTCTTTTTTGACCCCGCCCATGCGCCGGGATGAGCCGGCGGCGCAGATAATCACCGCGACTGATGGCGCCGGCATACTACGGCGCCTCGAGCCTGCTGAAGATACGTTTTTCCACTTCGTCTTTGGGGAGGTTCAGGGAAAAAGAAATCTCATCTTCAAGGAGTTTTAAGGCGGAGTCGTAGAGTTTCCGCTCAAGGATAGGCAGCTCTTTCACTTTGCTCCTGTGGTAGAGGGAGCGGACAATGGTCGCAATATCCATAATACTGCCTTTTTTGAGGAGGTCTAGGTTCATTTGGTACCGGAGTTTCCAGTCTGACGGGATAGGCTCATAGGCTTCGCCTATGAGGTCCAGGGCTTTTTGGGCGTTTTCTTCCGCGACAATAGGTCTAATGCCCAGTCCGTCCGCCTTATGCACCGGTACCATGATGGTCATGTCAGAGACCGCAAGGTAGATTTGATAATAAGGAATATTTTCATTTTTGAATTCCTTATCTACAATGGCGGTAATTGTGCCGACCCCCTGGCTGGGATACACCACTTTCTGATCTATCTGGAATGTCCTTGTCTCTTCGTCCATCGTCCTAATTGTCAGCTACCCCGGGCCTCAAGGTTTTTTCTAGGGCTTAGGGCTTGTTCCGCTTTGCCCGCTTGCCCGGCTTACTCCCCAAGTGTTCTATATTTCCTTCCTGTTAAACAGGTTTTTCTCCGGCGGTTTCACTCCCCTTACCGAGAGCCAGCGCCGCCCTGTCGCCTAGTTTCCTGCGCCGCATGGGGCAGGTCTATTTGATTTTTCAAATATACCACAAAACAAGGAGATTAGTCAATGATGTTATGATAAAACTTTCCCCAGCCGTTTGCACGTTGAGGCACAACCCCCGAAGGGGGATTCAGGTGCATCTCGCGGCGGGAGGGTTTGCAATTTTAGTCACAACCCCGAAGTCGCGCCTCATCGCGCTTCGCAGGCGTTAGTGACGCAGCGCAGGAAGCCTTTAGGGGTGGTTTGGAGGGTCTATGACCCTCCAAATTTTCTTCAAGAGGCGCGAAAGCGCCGATAAGTCTTTATACTATAATGATTTATGCAGGGGACAGGGCAGCGTATTCCGTTGACGGAGCGGCGTAAACCGTGTACAGAACGACCTATTCCGTGTACAGAACGACCTATTCCGTGTACAGAACGACCTATTCCGTGTACAGAACGACCTATTCCGTGTACAGAATAACCTATTCCGTGTACAGAATGACTTGTTCCGTATACAAAATGACTCGCTCCGTGCACGGTTTACCCTGCCCGGTCTTTTGTGCAGGGGCCGCTGCACACGCCGCGCTCATGGGCGGTATAAAGAAATAAAAAAGGTATATAAGCGCCGGTACGCCTTATCTCAGAACAGCGCAGACCGGGTGCCGTCCGGCTTCGGGGCAGTTACCGCTAACGCTCCGGTAACTACCGCCAACGCTCCGGTAGTTACCGCCAACGCTCCGGTAACTACCGCTACGGATCCGGTAACTACCGCTACGGATCCGGGACGCTGTTTTTTGCACAAACAACTCATTGTTTTATATTGACTTATCGGCGCTTCGCGCCTCTTTGGGAAGAATTTGGGGGGCTTTTTTACCGGCGCTTCATGTTTCGCGGCTCATAGCACAAACGGCGGCTGCTGAAACAGCCTTCGGCTGCCCCCAAACCCCCGCTAAAGGCTTCATGCCCCCGCGCCCTTCCGCCTGCGGCATCCGCTGAGGCGCCGCTTCAGGGTTGTGACTAAACCCACAAACCCTCTCGCCGCAGGAAGCGCGTGAATCCCCCGCAGGGGGTGACTAAAATTGCAGACCCTCCCGCCGCAGGAAGCGCGTGAATCCCCCTATGGGGGTTGATTTTATGGGGGTTTCCGGCATACTTTCCCACAAGGAGAAATCGCAAGTGTATACGCATGTCGACCCTAAGGTGAGCTTTCCCAAACTGGAAGAAGCAGTGCTGGCGTTTTGGGAAAAAAATCATATTTTCGAACAGTCAATCCAACAACGGGAAGGGCAGGAAGAGTTCGTCTTCTACGACGGGCCCCCGTTCGCCACGGGCCTCCCCCACTTCGGACATTTTATCCCAAGCACCATAAAAGATATTATCCCCCGCTACATGACCATGAAAGGAAAAAAAGTGGAGCGCAGGTTCGGCTGGGACTGCCACGGGCTGCCGGTGGAACACCTTATCGAAAAAGAACTCGGCCTTAATTCAAAAACCGATATAGAACGCTACGGAACCGCCCGCTTCAACGAAGCCTGCCGCGCCTCGGTCCTGCGGTATGTCAAAGAATGGCGGGAGGTGATAACCCGCCTGGGCCGCTGGGTTAATTTTGATAATGACTATAAAACCATGGACGTTGATTACATGGAAACTATCTGGTGGGTGATGAAAACCCTCTGGGATAAAGACCTGCTCTACGAAGGGCACTACATCCTCCCCTACTGCCCCCGGTGCGCCACAGTGCTCTCAAACCACGAGGTTAATCAAGGGGGCTACGAACAGACCGGGGACCCGGCAATAACCGTGCGCTTTGCCGTAAAGCATCCCTCTCCTGAGCAGGGGGAAATGTTTTTTCTCGCCTGGACCACCACGCCCTGGACCTTGCCGTCTAATCTGGCGCTCACCGTGGGGCCTGAGATTGATTACGTGCTGGCAGAGGATGAAGGCGGCGGGTATATCCTCGCTGAAAACCGCCTGGGCGCCTATTACAAAGACCCCCTGTCCTGCCGGATACGCTGGCGCAAAAAAGGCGCGGAACTTGCGGGCATGGCGTACGAGCCTCTGTTCCCCTATTTCAAAGACGCGCCGAACGGGTTTAAGGTGCACCTCGGGGATTTCGTAACCACCGAAGAGGGGACAGGCATCGTGCATACCGCCCCGGGCTTCGGGGAAGACGACCAAGAGGTCCTTAAAGGCACCGGCGTACCGGTTATATGCCCGGTTGACGCTGAGTGCCGCTTTACCGGGGACGTGCCGGATTACGCGGGGATGTTCGTGAAAGACGCGGACAAGCCTATTATAGAGCGCCTCAAGGCGGAGGGGAAACTGGTGCGCCGGGACCAGATTGTCCACGCCTACCCCCATTGCTGGCGGTGCGGAAGCCCCCTTATCTACCGCGCCGTAGGCTCATGGTTCGTAAATATAGCAAAGATAAAGCCCGCTATGCTGGAAGCGAACAGCAGGATACGCTGGATGCCGGAGCATATAAAAGAGGGGCGGTTCGGGAAATGGCTTGAAGGCGCCCGGGACTGGGCCATAAGCCGGAACCGGTACTGGGGGAACCCGCTCCCGATCTGGAAATGCCCGGACTGCGGCAAAGCGGTTTGTATCGGGAGCAGGGCCGAGCTTGAGGAAAAGTCCGGCGCGGCGCTCGCTGACCTGCACAAGCACTTTGTGGATGAGATTGGTATTCCCTGCGCCTGCGGCGGGAAGATGCGCCGGATACCGGAGGTGCTTGACTGCTGGTTTGAGTCCGGCGCCATGCCCTACAGCCAGAACCATTACCCCTTTGAAAACAAGGCGCTTTTTGAAAGCCGCTTTCCCGCGGACTTTATAAGCGAGGGCCTTGACCAGACCAGGGGCTGGTTTTATACCCTCACAGTGCTTGCGGCGGCGCTTTTTGAGCGCCCGGCGTTCAAGCACTGCATTGTCAACGGCATCGTCCTTGCCTCTGACGGGAAAAAGATGTCAAAGCGCCTGCGGAACTACACTGACCCCATGCAGGCGGTCAGCCTCTTCGGCGCCGACGCGCTCAGGCTCTTTCTGGTGGATTCCCCTGCGGTCAGGGCTGAGGACCTGCGGTACAGCGACGAGGCGGTCCGGGACGTGATGAAGGCCGTCCTCATCCCCCTATGGAACGCCTACAGTTTCTTTGTTACCTACGCGAACATTGACAAGGTGCGCCCTTCGGCGGCGCCGGAGGACCCGTCAAACCCTCTTGACCGCTGGATACTCTCGGCAGCGGAGACGCTTATTGAAAAGGTGGGCGCGGCCCTTGACGCCTACGACCTTTCCCGGGCGGCTGCCCCCCTGCGGGAGTTCATCGGCCTTCTGAATAACTGGTATATCCGCCGCTCCCGCAGGAGGTTCTGGCGCGGCGAAAACGACCAAGACAAAATCGAGGGCTACGGCGCGTTATATGAGGCGCTTAAAACCTTTATCACCGTTGCCTGCCCGTTTATACCCTTTATCACCGAGGCTGTCTGGGGGAACCTCCGGTCTGAAAGCGACCCTGTGTCAGTACACCTTGCGGACTTCCCGCTTCCCAAAGCGGCGCGGCGGGACGCCCGCCTTGAATACAAGATGGCCGCTGCCCAGCACGCAGTATCTATGGGGAGGGCCCTCAGGTCCCAGCACGGCATTAAGACCCGCCAGCCCCTCAAAGCGGTGGAGCTTGTAACCCGCAGCGAAGAAGAAAAGCGGGTGCTCCTCGAAATGGAAGAGATTATACGGGAAGAACTAAACGTCAAACAGGTAACGGTCAAGGACAACGAGGAAGATCTTGTGGAATACGAGGTCAAAGCGAACTTCCGCGCCCTGGGGAAAGAGCTGGGCAAGGACATGAAAGCCGCGGCGTCCCGTATCGAGGCCCTGCGCCAGAACGAAATACAGGCCCTGCTTGACGGCGCCACCCTTGCGATTGAGATAGAAGGCCGGGGCGTGGACATTACTGCTGAAAAGGTGGCGATTAAGCGCCTTGAGAAGGCGCGGCTCAAAGTCCTGAACGAAGGCACCCTCACGGTGGGGCTTGATACCGAGATTACTGAGGAGCTTGCCCAGGAGGGGGATGTGCGGGACCTTATCCGGGGGGTGCAGAACACCCGTAAGGAAATGGGGCTTGAAGTTACCGACCGGATACGCCTTATGATTTCAGGCTCAGAGCGGCTCAAGCGGGCATGGGCCGGATTTACCGGCTTTGTGAGCGCCGAAACCCTTGCCAGCACTATGGAGTGGATAGAGCGGGGGGAAACAGGGGGCATGAAAGCAATCGAAGCCGGCGGGGAGGTGTGGTTTGTCCGTATTGAAAAAGCGTAACCGGATCCCGTGCGCGGCCCTTGCAGGGGCGTTTGCGGCGCTGGCGCTGATTTCCTGCGCCACCGGCCCCGCGGGGTATACCAAGTCCCTTGCAGGGGCGGGCGAATTTGCCGCCCTTGCCGCAGGCGGTGCCGTCTACCTCACGGTCAACGTGCCTGCCTCGCGCCCCATACTGGACGCGCTGGATATTCCCCTTACGCGGAACATGAACAAGAAGCGCGCCGCCCAAATCCTTGACCGCACCCGCTCGGCGGCGGCGGCGTACTATCCGGCAGGCTCCCCCCGGCGGTTTCAGGCGGCGGCGCAAGGCAGTTACCCGAAGGGCCGGGCGGACATCGCCTTTTTCTTTGACGGCGCATGGAAAAAGCGGAAATCCGCAGCCGGCGGTTCCTACTGGCATTCGGCGAAAGACGCCCTGTCTGTGTCCCTCAGCGGGGACCGGGCCTTTTTCTCTGACGGCGACCCTTTCACCCCGCAGCCCGGGGTCATGAGCCCTGCCGGTTTCGAGGATTTTAAGGGCGGCGCGGCCTTTGCGGGCTGGATAGAAAACCCGCCGGAGCTTTTTAACCGGTTTCTCGGATCCCTGGGGCTGCCCTTTAAAATTACCGCAACCGAGGCGTTTTTCGCGGTACATCAGGCAGGCGGCCTTTATCAGGGAACCATACGCATAAAGACCCCCGCAGAAAGCGACGCCAAGGGCATAGCGGCCATGATGAGGATAGCCGGGACGTTCATGGCCCTGTCCGGCGCGGCGGAGAACGGGGAGCGTACCCCTGCGGCGCTGCTGGCGGGGGTCTTTTTCGCAAACCCGCCGGAACAGGACGGGGTGTACCTCACTATACGCACCGCCAGCCTTGAACCGTCGGGAATGGCTTTACTTTTAAGCCAGCTTTCAGTATATTCTACCCAAAACCAACCATAAAACATACACCAAGAGGAAACCAAAACCATGCCGACCTATGAATACGAATGTAAAAAGTGCGCCCATACGTTTGAAGCCTTTCAAAGCATGAAAGACCCGCCCCTTGATACCTGCCCCCAGTGCGGGTCCCAGGTCCGAAGGCTCATTAACGGCGGCGGCGGCGTCATCTTTAAGGGATCGGGCTTTTACGCCACTGACAAGAAAGCCGGCGGCGCCCCGGCGCCCAAGCCTGCTGCTGCGGACTCTCCGTGCGCCTGCTGCAAGGACGCTTCTTGCGCCAAGTCCGAGGCATCCGGCGGGAACGGCGCGGAGAAACGCGCCGCGGGGTAACAAGCGTCAGGGATACGTTCCCTTTTTATGAAAAGCAAAAAGGATAAACTCCGCTTTTATTGCGACAAGTGCGGCTTTGAAGTCCCTCAGGACGCTGAAGAATGTCCTGAGTGCGGCTGTTCTTTTGCGGCGGTGCGCTGCCCTGTCTGCGGCTTCAACGGCGAGCTTGAGATCTTTAGCAAGGGCTGCCCCCAGTGCGGCTATTCAGCGCCGCCCCCTGAAGCGCCCCCGGCAGAGGCTCCGCCGCCGCGTCCTCTCCTCCGCCCCCAGCCCTCCCCGCTGGCAGCGGCTTTGCCCTTGTGGGTATATATCGTTACGGCAGCCGTGTTTGTGATCGCTGCCGCGTTCTTATGCCTCACGGTTATTTCGCCGGCAAATCTCTGGCCCCCTCCATAGGGGGTTCAGCGGGACACGCTGCGGCGGTGCGGTTTCGAGGCGCAGCGCTTGCTTGAAGATGCGCCTCATCGCGATTCGCAGGCGGAAGGGCGCGGCGCATGAAGCCTTTATGGGGGGGTTGGGGGGTCTATGACCCCCCACATTCTCTCCATAGAAATAGAAATAAAAAAAACAGGCGCTTTAACGCGCCTGCTGCTGCAACAATGCTTTGAACTTCTGTTTCAAAGCATACAGGTTGGAATCAACCGTTCCTTTGGGTATGCCTAACACTTCGGCTATCTGGCGGTTCGTGGCGTTGGCGCCCATGGCGGCGCGGCGCCGGCGCATGGCTTCCCGCCGCTTCTCCGCCTTGGCAAGCCGGCTTTCGGCGCGTTCCCGCGACGGGGAGCCTGCGGGAGCGCTCTTTACCTGCTCGGCGTAAAGAACGCACCGGTAATGCTGGGACTCTATCCGCTCTGTCAATGCCTGCCGCTCTGTGTCCTGTTTCAAACGCATACTTCTCAATGTATCAATCATATCCGCAAGGCGCCCCGGCTCAATCCCAATCACCGGCGCCATACGGGAAATAAACTCATCAGACACGTACAGATATGATTTAAGCGCCAAAAACAAAAGCTGGCGCGGACTTGACAGGGGCTTGTTTTTCCCGATCTCAAGGGTTTCCCCCGGAAGGGCCTCGCTGTATTCCCCCTGCCGTTCCCGTGCCTCAAGGGCCCGGTCTTTCCAAAAAACCCCCTCCGCGGCGGACCGGCTGAGTTCCCTTGGCCGGCAGCCTTTTGCGGCCCAATACAGTTTCGAGAGAACATAGGCTTCAAACGAGGCGCCTGTGTCTTTATAGGCGTCTATGGCGCGGCGCAGCGCCGGATAGAGGTCGGACAAGAACTCCGGGCTGTTTTTCCGCCGCACATGAGTAAGAAGCTGTCCGCACAGCAATTCCTCGAATTTTTTTCTTTTTAAGACGCCTGCGCGGTATTGGGCATAAAGCGCGTCAAGACCTACCATAGGGTCCTCCTTTATATATGATGTATATACCGTAATAACCACGATACCGGCCTGTTCCGCATTGGTTTTATGACATCTGTCACAGCCTGCGGCTGTTTCAGTGGCACATCGTATGGCGGTGCGGGTTTATGGTGCAGGGCTCGCATGAAGCGGCGCCTCAGCGGACGCCGCAGGCGGAAGGGCGCGAGGCAGGAAGCCTGTTGGGTGGGGGTTTGGGGGCAGCCGGAGGCTGTTCCCTTACGGGAAGTTCGCAAAAGAATACGCGAGGCAGGAAGCCGTTGGGTGGGGGTTTGGGGGAACTGGTTCCCCCAAAAAAACATAAAGAGGCGCGAAGCGCCGATAATTCATTATATACTAATGATTTATCTGGGGACAGGATAGTTTTTCTTGACTACAAAATAACTTTTCTTGACTACAAGAAAACTTTTCTTGACTACAAAATAACTTTTCTTGACTACAAAATAACTTTTCTTGACTACAGGATAACTTTTCTTGACTACAAGAAAACTTTTCTTGACTACAGGATAACTTTTCTTGACTACAAGAAAACTTTTCTTGACTACAGGATAACTTTTCTTGACTACAAGAAAACTT
>JAITHF010000239.1 GCA_031280115.1 Spirochaetaceae bacterium
TTCCGCTGGGCAGGGCCCCGTAACCGGCGAGAATCTGATCGTACCCCCGGGCTGTTTCGTCGGCCTTCCGGTCCTCAGCAGAACGCACCCTGTTTCCTATGAAGCGGGCGTAGCAGAACGCGCCTAAGAGCGCGGGAATAGAGACCGCCGCGCCAAGGGCCATGATCAAAAGGAGATGGTCCCCCACGCCCAGGGCGTTTGCCGCGGCAATCGGGCCCGGGGTGGGCGGGATGAACACGTGCGCCGCGTAGAGCCCTGAAGAGAGGGACACTGCCATTGCCACGCTGCTCGCGCCGGTCTTACGCACCAGGGCCTTGCGGATAGGGTCAAGGATGACAAAGCCGCTGTCGCAGAATACCGGAATGGACACCACCCAGCCCATAAGCTGCATGGCAAGCGCCGGATGTTTGCCTCCCACCGCCTTGATAACCATATCCGCCAGTTTGAACGCCGCGCCGGTGGCCTCAAGTATCGCGCCTATGAGGGCGCCTAAAATAATGACGATGCCGATACTGCTGAAGGTTCCCGAAAAGCCCGCGCCGATGACGCTGGCTATGCCCGGGGTAAGGACGCCGTTTTCGCTTGTCCTGTTGGCCGGCGGAATACCTGCCGCAAGGCCGAACAAGAGGGAGGCTGCCATAATAGCAAGAAACGGATGGATTTTGAGCTTAGAGATGCAGGCGATCATAAGCGCCACAGTAATCACAAAAATAATGATAAGTGCCATTTTTATCTAATTCCTTGTTTGTTTTTTAATTCTTTTATTTTTTTATTTTTTTTATTCTTTAATATACAGGGCGCCGGCGCCTTGCAAAGGCTCTCTGCCGCGCGCCTCTGAACAGCGTAACGCCCCCGCGCCTCCGGCGGGGAAGCGCGTTTTTGCCGGTTATTTGGGCTCTGCGATAATGGCTTTAAGGTCCGGGTTCTTGGCCAGTTCTTCTTTAAGCCCTGCGGCGCGCCCTTTGTTCACATAGCCTTTGCTCTGGAAAGAATAGGTGAACTTGGTATGCACGTCGTATGTTCCCTTCATAAGGGCGAAGGCGTCTTCGGTCATCACCAGTTCCTCGTCAGTGGGGATCACAAAGACCGGCACAGGGGAGCTGTCCGCTGAAATCCGCGTCTCTGTATTGCGGGTGCGGGACATATCGTTTTTCTTTGGATCAAAGACAATCCCCAAGTGCTGGAGGCCGTCAAGGACCTGCGCCCGGATAACCGTGCCGAACTCGCCCACTCCGGCGGTAAATACCAGGGCATCCACCCGCCCCAATGCCGCCACATAGGAGCCGATATACTTCTTGAGCCTGTAGACCTCCATGTCCTGGGCCAGTTTCGCCCGCTCGTCCCCTTTGGTTATGGCGTTCTGAATATCCCGCCGGTCTGCGAACTGGCCGCTTATGCCAAGGAGCCCGGACTTCTTGTTGAGCCATGCTTCCATTTCCTCGTACTTGATGCCTGCTTTGCGCGCCACATAGAAGGGAAGCGCCGGGTCCATGTCCCCTGAGCGGGTGCCCATGACCAAGCCTTCAAGCGGGGTAATGCCCATTGAAGTATCAAACGAACAGCCGCTTTTCACCGCGTTTATCGAGGCCCCGTTGCCGATGTGGGCGATAATCACGTTGGTATCTTTGGGGGCTTTGCCTAACAGCACTGACGCGCGTTTTGCCACATACAGGAACGAGGTCCCGTGGAAGCCGTAGCGCCGGGCGCCGTATTTCTCATACCACTCGTAGGGGATCGCGTACCGGTACTGCACGGGCCCCATGGTTTGATGCCACGCCGTATCCATAACCGCCGCGTGAGGAACCTGGGGAAGCACTTTTTTGGCGGCCTCAATCCCCATGATGTTCGCAGGATTATGGAGGGGGCCCAAGTCTTTCACCTCGTTAAACGCTTGCATCGCCGCGCCGTCCACAATCACCGACTTGGTGAACTTGTCGCCGCCGTGGAGCACCCGGTGCCCCACCGCCTTAATCACGCTCATATCCTTGATGACCCCTTTCTCCGGGTCTGTCAAAGTTTTGATGATAAGGTCCACCGCTTCGGTATGGTCGGGGCAGTCATGTTCGGCTGTGTATTCAGGCTTTCCCTTTACGCTGTGCTTGATAAAAGAGCCGCCGATAGTAACCTTCTCAACCACGCCCACCGCCAGAATATCCTGCGCGTCCCAATCATAGACCTGGTACTTGGCGGAGGATGACCCGCAATTCAATGTTAATATAACCATAGTAACACCTCGCTTTAGAATCCCGGCATACTAGGATGCCGGTGTTTTATCATTATTACTTCTATTATTTTACAAGAGTTTCGTTCTTCCCGCAAGTTTAATTTGCTCAACAATGTCCCGCACGCGCTGGGTTTCCCCTTTTTTTGCCACCAGCACGGCTGCCTCTTCCCCGTTCCCCCCTAGGGAGACGGTTACAATCAGGTCTTCCACCCCGCAGAGCGCCACCGGCACAGGAGAATCCACGAAACACGAGGCGCTTCCGGATTCGTACACTTCGGCGCGGCTTTTGCCGAGTATCACGGCGTATTCGTCCCAGCTTCCCGCGTCCTGCCAGTCAAAGCCCGCTTTTACCATAACCATCCGGCCCGGGCCCCCGGCCTTTCCCGCCAGTTTCTCCGCAAGGGCGTAATCAAACGAAACCCCTCTAACCCGCCGGTAGGCTTCCCGCAGTTCCGGGCCGGCCCCGGCGACCCGCACCCCGCTTGCTTCTGACGTATATGGGGCGGGCAGGCTTTCAAACAGGGAGGCGATGTCCGGCGCATGAACACGGAAAGCCTCTTTCATGGTTTGGGATGAGAAGGCGAACATCCCGCTGTTCCAGTAAAACCGGCCTGCGGCAAGAAAGGTTCGGGCGGTTTCCCGGTCCGGTTTCTCGCGGAACGACGCCACGCGGTACAGGGGCGGCGCGGCGTCGGCGGCGGCCTCGATATAGCCGTAGCCGGTTTCAGGGCCCCGAGGGGGTATGCCGAAGACCGCCACGTTTCCGCCCCGGGCTGCGCCGGCGGCGGCTTCGGCGTCCTTTTGGAATACAGCAAGGGGGCGTATCAGGTGGTCGCTGGTAAGAACCAGCATGGAGCGGCCTTCGCCGTACATTTTTTCGGCGTAGTAAAGGCCGCAGGCGATTGCAGGCGCGGTGTTTTTCCCATCCGGCTCCGGGATAATCGTGAGCCGCCGGCGCGTTTCAGGGTCAAGGGTTTTGCCGATTGCCGCGCATTTCGGGGCGTGTGCTTCTCCGGCAATGACCATAACCTGTCCGGTGCGGGGTTTGACCGCGGCGAAGGCGCGCTCAAGCGCGGCATGAAAAAAGGTTTTTTCCGCTTCCCCTGTTTCCCCCTGGGCTGGGGAAATGGGGAGGAACTGTTTCGGCGCCGCTGAACGGCTTGCGGGCCACAGCCGCGTTCCGGTTCCGCCGGCCATAATGAGGCAATCATCAAACATGAGATAACCATACCACCTCCCTGGGGCTGTTTCAACCCCCCGAAGGGGGGGTTCACGTGCTTCTTGCGGTGAGAGGGTTTGCGATTTTAGTCACAACCCAGAAGCA
>JAITHF010000007.1 GCA_031280115.1 Spirochaetaceae bacterium
ATTCTCATTGCCAATACCTCCAATATGCCGGTAGCCGCGCGGGAAGTCTCGATTTACACGGGGGTAACTTTAGCGGAGTTCTATCGGGATATGGGCTACCATGTGGCGATTATGGCGGATTCCACGAGCCGCTGGGCTGAGGCGCTTAGGGAGCTCTCTGGCCGCATGGAAGAAATGCCCGCTGAAGAGGGCTTTCCGGCGTACCTTCCTACAAGGCTTGCCGAGTTCTATGAGCGGGCGGGGCGGGTTAGGACTTTTTCTGGCAGCGAAGGGTCGATCTCGATTATCGGGGCGGTTTCTCCTCCGGGAGGGGATTTTTCCGAACCGGTTACCCAGCATACCAAGCGGTTTATTCGCTGTTTCTGGGCCTTAGACCGAGACCTTGCCAATGCGCGGCATTATCCGGCCATAAGCTGGCTCGAAAGTTATTCCGAATATGCCCAAGAAGTAACCCATTGGTGGGAGAAAGTGAATCCTCTCTGGACCAGAATTCGCCAGGAGGCTTTGGACCTCCTTAAAAAAGAACAGCGGCTGGCTGAAATTGTTCACCTCATTGGGCCGGACGCCCTGCCGGACGATCAGCGGCTTATCCTCTTGTCCGCGGATATTATCAAGAACGGATTTTTACAGCAAAATTCCTTTGATGAAGTGGATATGTACTGCGTTCCGACGAAACAGGTGCGGCTTCTTGAACTCATCATGGAATTCCATGAACGCTCCCATAACTGCATTAAATCAGGGGCTCCCCTGTTCAAGATCACCTCTCTTCCCATTCGGGAGCGGCTTTCCCGGCTTAAAAGCGTGCTGAAAAACGAGGATACCCTTGGGCTTGAAGAATTTGAAGGAGAAATGCGGAGCGCTTTGGAGGAATTGGAACGAAGTTACCGGATGAAGGAGGGAATATGAGGGGTATAGAATACCGAGGGCTTACTCGGATTGAAGGGCCTGTGGTAATCACCGCTCGAAGCAAAAACGTCGGGTTTAATGAGGTTGTGGCGGTTTATGACCGGGACGAAGGCCGCCGTTTAGGCCGCGTCGTGGATATGAGCGACCAGTGGAGCGCCATACAGATTTTTGGGAGCAATACCGGACTTTCCGCGGACGAAACCCGGGTAGAATTTTTGGGAAAACCGATGGAACTGCGCGTAGGGGTTGGTCTTCTGGGGCGAATCTTCAACGGCTTGGGGGAACCTATTGACGGCTACGGGGATATTTTCTCCTCCACCTGCCTTGACGTGAACGGGCTTCCCATTAACCCCTACGCCCGTACCTACCCGCGGGACTTTATTCAGACCGGTATTTCAGCCATCGACGGTATGAACACGTTAATCCGGGGGCAGAAACTTCCGATCTTCTCCGGCAACGGTATTCCTCATAACCGGCTGGCGGCTCAGATTGTAAGACAGGCGAAAATCCTCAGCGCCGATGAGTCTTTTGTGGTGATTTTTTGCGCTATGGGCGTTAAATACGATGTGGCGCGGTTCTTTTTGGATGATTTTGAACGGAGCGGAGTCCTCTCTATCGTGGTGATATTCCTCTCCCTTGCGGACGCGCCCTCTTTGGAACGCCTGGTGGCTCCCCGGTGCGCCCTTACTGCGGCGGAATATTTAGCGTATGAGAAAAATATGCACGTTTTAGTGGTAATGACCGATATGACTAATTACTGCGAAGCCCTGCGGGAAGTCTCTTCTATTCGAGGCGAGGTGCCGAGCCGCAAAGGGTATCCGGGGTATCTCTATTCTGATTTAGCATCCCTGTATGAGCGGGCCGGGAAGATTACCGGCGCTGCCGGTTCTATCACCCAAATCCCCATTCTTACCATGCCTAACGACGATATCAGCCATCCCATACCAGACCTGTCGGGGTATATCACTGAGGGGCAGATTGTGCTTGACCGGGAATTTACCCAACGGGGAATCTATCCGCCTGTAGCGGGGCTTCCCAGCCTTTCCCGTCTTATGAAAGACGGCATCGGCCCGGGAATGACCAGAGAGGATCACAAAGATGTGGCCAGCCAGCTCTTCGCCGCCTACTCCAAAGTAAAGCAAATCCGGAACCTGGCCTCTATTATCGGGGAGGAAGAATTATCCGCCGGAGACAAACAGTATCTGAAATTCGAAGAACGGTTTGAACAGGTTTTTCTCGCTCAAGGAGAAATGGAAAACCGGCATATAAACCAGACCCTCGATCTAGGATGGAACGCCCTTGCCGAGATCCCCAGAGACGAGCTGGTGCGGATAAAACAAGAACTAATCGAAAAATATCTGGATCCTATTCTGGCGGGGAAGCAGGCCCCGGAGCCAAACCGAAAGGAGGCATGGTAGATTATGGCTAGAGAACCTATTGCCCCTACCAAAAGCAACCTCAGAAAGGTTAAGGACCGGCTCGCCACCGCCAAGGAAGGGTACGGCCTTCTGGAACAGAAACGGGAAATTCTGGTGATGGAGCTTATGCGCCAGGTCGAGCAGGTAAAACTGTTAGAACGGGAACTGGACGCCCGGGTTGCCGCCGCGTATCCCGCGCTCAAACGGATGCTCATCGTGGTAGGGCGGGAACGGGCGGACCGGCTGTCCCGCAACATTCAGTATCAGTTTGATTTGCAAGAAAAAAAAGTAACTGCCGCAGGAATGAACCTTCCCAGCCTCAAGATAAAATTTCCGGAGGCGTCATTAAAGTATTCTCCGGCGAATTCTTTCGCCGAATGTGACGAAACCGTATTAGAATTCTTTAAATTACTGAAAATACTGACAGAACTGGCGGCGGTGCGGACCATTGCCTGGCGCTTGGCGCGGGAAGTCCGCAAAACCCAGCGGCGGGTAAACGCCCTTGAAAAGATCCTCATCCCCACCGCGCAGGAAACGAAAGCATATATCGAATCGTCTCTGGAAGAGCGGGAGCGGGATGCGTTCTTTTCAAGCAAACTCTTAAAAAAGAAGGCCGGCAAAGCATGATGAAACCTTTATTCTCCAATATTGTGGCCGCGATTACCGGTTCTGACGCTTCCATTTTGGCGGCGAAGTACGCTATCGTTATGGCTAAAATCTATCGGTGCCATCTTACGGCGGTGTATGTGGTGGATACCGCCACCATCCGGCAGCTCACTTTAAGCAAAATCTTTATTCAAGAGGAAAGCCAGGAGTACGAGAAAAGCCTTGAGGCCAACGGAAAACGCTACCTTGCGTTTGTGGAAGAACTGGCCCGGGCCAAAGGCGTCAAGATAGAGACCGAAATCCGCCGCGGCGCGGTCTATACCGAAATTCTCACTGCCGCGGAGGACAAAAAAGCGGACCTCATCGTGCTAGGCGGCTGGGAGCAGCACCGAAGCGCCAGGGACATTATTTCCCACGCCCATCGGGAAGTTATGGTAAACGCCAAATGCTCGGTGCTTCTGGTTAAAGAACCCAATGTGGACCACATTTACAAAAACGTGTAAACCCGGGGAAGATAATCGAGGATGAGGATAGCAATCGTCAGCGCGCCGGCGGAAAGAAAACCGATACCTGACTATGTGAAAGCCCTGCAAAACGGCATGGCCTCTCAGAGGCACTCGGTGGATATTATCGACGCCTGGACCGAAGACGGGTTCTGCCTGCCGTCTTATGGGTATATCGCGGTGGCCGCTGAAACCGTATCCCTCTTCGGGGGCAGGATGCCTGAGGTATTGCCGAAGGTATTGGGGGGCCGGAGCGGGCTGGGAGGCAAGAAAAGCGCGGCGTTTCTTAAAAAAACCGGCCCCTTTACCGCCAAAGGGCTTGCGCGCCTCATGGACGCTATGGAAAAAGAAGGGATGCTGGTCAACTGGAGCGGCATTATCCTCAACGCCTCTCATGCGGAAGCCCTGGGCAGGCATATCGGCTCGTAAGACCGTTACTATCCCTGCTCATCAAAAAACCGGCAGCGCAGCACGATGGAAAACTATTACCGCCTTCTTGGTATTGATTATAACGCCTCATCCCAAGACATAAAGCGGGCTTTCCGGGAACAGGCAAAGCGGCTCCACCCTGATATAGCCGGAAACGGCGCCGAAGGAGCCATGCGGAAACTTCTTGCGGCGTATAAAGTGTTATCCAATCAGGAACGGCGCTATGAATACGACCGGGTGTACGGGGGTCTTAAAAACAAGGGCTTTGATTACCAGAACTTTCTGCGGGAGCAACCGGATGATCCGGGAAGCCAGGCCAAACTGGTCTTTTTTGAGCTTATGCGCCGCCAAAGCGACCGGGCCTTGTCGGTATGGAGAACCCAAGGGGGGCTTGGGTTCCCTATGGATAAATATTTGGACCGGCAAGACTGGATGGACTGCACCTTCATACTGGCTGAAGAACTGGAAAAGCGGCGCTGCTACTATGAGGCGTTTACCCTTTTGGTCGTGCTTATCAGGGCGGAACGGCAGAAGCCCTATTTCAAGCATTTTACCCGGGACATTGAGGGGGCATTGAAAGATCTGGTAAGGCTCCGCCTTAAACCGTCGGTGGACAAAAAGACCTATGTGCACTGTATAAAATCCCTTTTGGGGCTGGGTTTCCCCCCCAAGGACGAAGCCCGCTGGATGCGTTCCATGGCGGAGGCGCTGTTCCAGCTGGGGGAAACCGGCCCGGCCCAGGGGATATTGCAGGAAGCGCTGAAACGGGACCCCCGTTTGGCCTGCGCGGTACAGCTCAGACGGAAACTCAATCTCTAATTCTACAAGGAAGAACCGGTATGATACGCCTAAAAAACGAAAAGCAGATCGACAGCATCCGCCAATCCTGCCGTATGCTCAGCGCCATGTTCCGGGAGCTTATGCCGCTTGTGGCCCCGGGGGTTGCAACCTTGGATTTGGACAAGTGGGCCCAGGGGTGGATAAAAAAAGCCGGCGCCAGACCCGCTTTTTTAGGGTACGGGCCCAAATCCAATCCCTATCCTGCGGCGCTCTGCGTTTCTATCAATGACGAGGTGATTCACGGGATACCGTCAAAACGGAAAATCGCCGAGGGGGATCTGGTATCTCTGGACTGCGGCATTGATCTGGGGGGCTTTATGAGCGATCAGGCCGTAACCGTGGAAGCCGGCGCGGTAGAGGAAAGGCTCCGCGCGCTCAACACGGTTACGAAGGAATGCCTCTATCGGGGGATTGCCGCGGCCAAGGCCGGAGACAGGCTCCTTCAAATCGCGCGGGCAGTATACGGCCACGCGGTTTCTCACGGCTACGGGGTGGTGCATCAGTTCTGCGGCCACGGGGTAGGCTTTGACCTCCATGAAGAGCCGTCGGTTTCCAATAACCCCAAAGGCCCTAACCCGCGGATGTTATGCGGGTTCGTGCTTGCCATAGAACCGATGATAAACCTCGGCACCCCTGAGGTGGATGTGCTTAAAGACGGCTGGACCGTGGTTACTGCGGACCGGAAAGCCTCTGCCCACTGGGAACATACGGTGGCGCTTTTCAATGACCGCACCGAAATCCTGACTGAGCCGCTTTAGTATGGCGCCGCCCCTCCAGCCCCGCTGGTTCTAGAAAACCCCCGCTGCTTGGCGCAGCCGGCGCAGCGTCTGTTGGGCAACGGCCCGGGCTTTCTCGGCGCCCCGGGCAAGCAGGGCGTCCAAGCGGCCTCTGTCGGATGTTACCTCCTCAAACCGCGCGCGCATAGGCGCAAGTTCCCG
>JAITHF010000026.1 GCA_031280115.1 Spirochaetaceae bacterium
ATCGTCGACGCCGCTGAATGGCCGTCTGAAATTGACCCGGGCCGCGCCCTTGAAGCCAAACAGCAGGCGGAGGAGCGCCTTGCAAACAGCACCTTCCGGTTTGAGGCGGAACGCGCCAGAGCGGACATTGCAAGGGCGGAATGCCGGCTCAAGGCGCGGGCCTTCTTGGACGAAGACAAGCCGGCGCCGGACGCCCCCCAAGGCTGAGGCGTTATGGAGCGCAGCAGGGAGGGGGCGCCCCTCGTGGAATACCGGGGCTTTTGCGCGGCCTTCGGCGCGGGAGATTCGGCCAAAAACGTGGTCCGGGGCATTGATTTTACGATACAGGCCCACGAAACCTTTGCCCTTGTAGGGGAAAGCGGGAGCGGCAAAACCGTTACCGCCCAGGCTCTGATGCGCCTTTTAAGCGAAGACCTTATCCGTTACCCTGCCGGGGATATTCTCTTTGAGGGGCGCAGCGTGCTTGCCATGAAAGACCCGGAACTCCGCGCCCTGCGGGGGCGGGATTTGGGCATGATATTTCAAGAGCCCATGACCTCGCTTAATCCCCTGCATACTATC
This sequence comes from Spirochaetaceae bacterium, assembly GCA_031280115.1. GTDB lineage: Bacteria > Spirochaetota > Spirochaetia > Treponematales > Breznakiellaceae > JAITHW01. Next base: position 562 of record JAITHF010000026.1, read on the forward strand.
GAAAAACAGCTCGCTGAATCCCTTTTCCTCCATCTCGGTTTTCTCCGTAAACAGAACCCAGGGCCTTCTAACCCCCGTTCCCTTTCCCGCGCGGCGGCCCGGGAAACCGCCTGCTCCTGGCTTGAGCGGGTGGGTATCAGGGACGCCTCAAAGCGGCTTTCCGCGTACCCCCACGAGCTTTCAGGCGGGGAGCGCCAGCGGGTGATGATCGCCCTTGCGCTGATCAACTCGCCGAAACTCCTCATTGCGGACGAACCGACCACGGCGCTGGACGTAACCGTGCAAGATCAGATACTCACCCTTATCCAGAGCCTGCGCCAAGACCTGGGGATGGCGGTGCTTTTTATCTCCCACGACCTGGGGGTGGTGCGCCGCGTGGCCGACCGGGTGGCGGTGATGCGGGACGGGCTCATCATCGAAGAGGGAACCGTGCAGGACATATTCTCCCGCCCCCAAGACCCGTATACCAAAGCGCTGGTAGAGACCGGCGGGATGAACGAAAGCCCCCTGCCTGACCATGACGCGCCGGAAGCGGTCCGGGTCCGGGGCCTTACGGTGCGCTTTCCCTTGAGAAAAGGGATACTCAGGCGGGCCGCCGGGTATGTAGGCGCGGTGGACGGCGTTGACTTCGCCCTGCGCCGGGGGCAGACCCTGGGCATTGTAGGCGAGAGCGGGAGCGGCAAAACCACCTTGGGCAAAGCCCTCTTGCGCCTTGAAAAGAGCCGGGGGGACATTATCATCGAAGGCCGGAACATCCAGGGCCTGAAAGAAGAAGCCCTGCGCCCTCTGCGGCGGAAAATGCAGATTATCTTTCAGGACCCTTACGGGTCATTAAGCCCCCGGATGACCATAGAACGCCTTGTAGGGGAGGGCCTGCTTATCCACCGTATCGGCGCCAAGGAAGAGCGCCGCGAGCGGGTGCGCTCCTGCCTGCGCGAGGTGGGCATGGGGGACGAGGCGTTCCTCAGCCGCTACCCCCACGAGTTTTCCGGCGGCCAGCGCCAAAGAATATGTATCGCCCGGGCGCTGGTGCTGGAACCGAGCCTCCTTGTGCTTGACGAGCCGACCTCCAGTCTGGACAGGGCGGTTCAGTTTCAGGTGATACGGCTCTTGCGGGAGCTTCAGGAGCGCCGGGGGCTTTCCTACATCTTCATAAGCCACGACCTGCGCCTTGTGCGGGGGCTCTGCCACCAGATTATCATTATGCGGCGCGGGAAAATCGTGGAAGCCGGCCCAACAAGGGCTATTATGGGGAACCCGCAAGAGCCGTACACCCAGGATCTGCTCAGCGCGGCTTTCGCGGAAGAACCGGCGCCGTACCAGCGAAAGAACAGGGAAAACCTATGAACAAACATATAGCCCTTATTGCGGGAGACGGGATAGGGCCGGAGGTAACGGCAGAGGCCGTGTCCGTGCTTGAGGCGTTGGGGGAGGGCTTTACGTTTGTCCCCCTTGCAGCCGGAGGGAACGCGATTGACGCCGCAGGCGAGGCCCTGCCTCCCGCCACCCTTGCGGCGGCGCGGGAGTGCGGCGCCGTGCTGTTAGGCGCCGTAGGGGGCCCTCAATGGGACGGTCTCCCCGGGCATAAGCGGCCTGAGCGGGCGCTTCTGGGGCTGCGCGCAGGGCTGGGGGTGTTTGCCAACCTGCGCCCTGCGTACCTTATGCCTCAGCTTATAAACGCCTGCCCCCTCAAAGAAGAGGCGCTTCGGGCGGGCAATCCCAAGGGGGAGGCGCTGTTTGACCTCCTTATTGTGCGGGAGCTTACCGGCGGGCTGTATTTCGGGGAACAGGGGCGGCGCGGGGACACGGCGTTTGACACTGAGTCCTATTCGCGGGGCGAAATTGAGCGGGCGCTTCAGGCGGGCTATCAGGCCGCAGGCAGGCGGCGGGGCAAACTCTGCGTGGTGGATAAGGCGAATGTGCTTGAGTCTTCCCGCTTGTGGCGGGAGACGGCGGAAACCGTATCCAAAGCGTACCCGCATATCGAAACCTCGTATATGTATGTGGATAACTGCGCCATGCAGCTTATCCGCGCCCCGGGGCAGTTTGACGTGCTTGTTACGTCCAACCTGTTCGGCGACATCCTGTCTGACGAGGCGGCGGCGCTGACCGGTTCTATCGGGATGCTGCCGTCAGCCAGTCTGGGGAACCTCAAAGACGGGCGGCCTGCGGGCCTGTACGAGCCTATTCACGGGTCCGCGCCGGACCTTGCGGGCAGGGATCAGGCAAACCCTATAGGCGCCATTCTTTCTGCGGCCATGATGCTCCGCTATTCTTTTGGGATGGAGGAGGCGGCGCGGCGGATTGAGCAGGCTGTGGCATCCGCGCTGGCCCAGGGATTACGGACCCGGGACATTGCCTGCTGCGGGCCGGAGGAGCGTACGGCAGGCACCAAAGAGATGGGCGAAGCAGTGAGGCGCTGCCTACGGTGAGCCTCAGCGCCCTTCGCAGGCGGAAGGGCGCGGGGCGGGAAGCCTTTATAGGGGGTTTGGGGGCAGCCTCCGGCTGTTTCAGCAGCCGTAGTTTGCACTATGAGCCGCAAAACAGGAAGCACAGGTAAAAAAGCCCCCAAAAACTCTTAAAAGAGGCGCGAAGCGCCGATAAGTCATTATAAAACAATGATTTATCTGGGGACAGGATAGTTTATTTTGTTAGCAAAATAAGTTTGTTTGGCACTAAGAAAGCGTTCCTTGGCACCAAGATATGTTTCCTTGGCACCAATATAAGTTTCCTTGGTGCAAAGATAAGACACTTTGGCACCAAAAAACGCCCGCCCCGGGGCAGCGGAAGTCCGGTTGGGGCCAACAAAACGCCGCCGGTGTTCCCGCCGGCCTTTCCCGTGCCCGCCCCGTCTTTGCCGGCCTTCCCCGGCCTTCAGGTTGTACACAATCTAAGGCGGGTTGTACACAATCTAAGGCGGGTTGTACACAATCTAAGGCAGATTGTACACAATCTAAGGCAGATTGTACACGATCTACGGCAGATTGTACACAACCTACGGCGGGTTGTACACAATCTAAGGCGGGTTGTACACAATCTAAGGCAGGTTGTACACAACCTAAGGCGCCTTGTACACAACCTAAGGCGCCTTGTGCATAGAACAGGATGCCCTGTCCCCAGATAAATCATTATTTTATAATGATTTATCGGCGCTTTCGCGCCTCTTTAAGAGAATTTGGGGGGCTTTTTTACCGGCGCTTCATGTTTCGCGTATTTTTTTGCGAACTCCGCGTAAGGGAACAGCCTTCGGCTGCCCCCAAACCCCCAACTAACGGCTTCCTGCGTTGCGCCCGTGCGTTTGCGGCGTCCGCTGAGGCGCCGCTTCGGGGTTGTGACTAAACGTGCAAACCCTCTCACCGCGAGAAGCACCTGAATCCCCCGCAGGGGGTGACTAAACGTGCAAACCCTCTCACCGCGAGAAGCACCTGAATCCCCCGCAGGGGGTGACTAAACGTGCAAACCCTATCGCTACAGGAAGCACGTGAAACCCCCGCAGGGGGCGCAGGGGGG
>JAITHF010000051.1 GCA_031280115.1 Spirochaetaceae bacterium
CACCTGCGAACCTTAGCAGCGTCCGCTTCATCAAAGTCCAAACCGCAGTGTTCCTCTACGGCGGCATCTTCGGGGAAGTGTCAACAGAGGTCTTTTCCGCTGACGGGCTGGGCGTCCAAACCAGTTTCCCTCTGCCGTACTGATTACACAACCGGCGCGTACTTAGGGCGCGCCGGCCCCCGCGCCCTATTCCGCGTCTGCCGCCTAGGGCGCGTTTTGTACCACGCAGAGCCATTCGGCTTCCGCCGCACACTCGTCCCCCACAAAGGCTTTGCCGGCCTGCTTTATCATCTTCTGCGAGACCCGCAGGTTCTCGATTTCCAGCCGAACCTCCTCACCCGGGCGCACTTGGCGGCGGAACTTTACTTTGTCCACTGACGCGAGAAAAAAGAGCGCGTCCCCCCCAAGGGCGCCGGCCTTCCGCAGGCCCGCGCCCCCGGCCTGGGCCATAGTCTCTATAAGAATAACCCCGGGCACTACCGGATACTGGGGAAAGTGGCCGGCAAAAAAGAATTCTTGCTCGGTGAACCTATAGCGGGCCGCAATGCGGCCCTCCTCGGCTTGTACAACTTCATCCACAAAGAGAAAGGGCTTGCGGTGGGGAAGCAGTTCCTCGATTTCGTTTTTTTCGTTTTTTTCGTTTTTTGTGTCGCTCATAGACGCCTTGTTTGAGAGAGTTTAGAGATGAGAAAGATATTTTCTGAACACCGCCACCCCATTGTGTCCGCCGAATCCTAAAGAGCCGGACGCCGCGATTTCAAGCTGGCCGTACTGCACCGTGTTCGGCACATAATCAAGGTCGCAGGCAGGATCAGGGTGTTCAAGATTGATGGTCGGCGGGAAATAGCCGCCCCGTATGGCCAGTATGCAGGTAATCGCCTCAAGCCCGCCGCTTCCTGCAATGCAGTGGCCGGTCATGCTCTTGGTGCTGGAAACTTTTATCTTATAGGCGTGATCCCCAAAGGCGTATTTTATCATCTTGGTTTCCGCCGGATCGTTTATCTCCGTGGAGGTGCCGTGGGCGTTGTAATACTGCACCTCTTCAGGCCGCACGTCCGCGTCCTTGAGGGCCAGCTTGATGGCCCGTCCCCCGCCTTCGCCGTCCGGAGACGGGGAGGTAATATGATAGGCGTCGGCAGTGGCGCCGTAACCGGCAAACTCCGCAAGGATAGCCCCGCCCCGCTCAAGGGCGTGTTCCTCGCTTTCCAGCACCAGCACCCCCGCGGCCTCTCCCAGCACAAAGCCGTCCCGGTCCGCGTCAAAGGGGCGGGAGGCTTTTTCCGGCGCGTCCCGCCGCTTGGTGGAAAGGGCTTTGAGCATCTGGAAGCCGCCTATGGCAAAAGGCACCACGCAGGCTTCGGTGCCGCCTGCAACCGCTACTTCACAGCGTCCGGAGCGTAGCAAGTCAAGCGCCTGCCCTAGGGCGTCAGTGCCGGAGGCGCAGGCGGTTACTTGGGTAAACGCAGGCCCTTTAAGGCCGAACAGGATAGAGATATTACCTGCGGCCTCGTTGCTTATCATAAGCGGAACCGTCAGGGGAAGCATACGGCGGGGCCCGTCGTTGAAGAGTTTGCGAAACGATTCGCTTACTACCTCAAAGCCGCCGATACCGTTGCCCATAACCACACAGGCGCGCTCAGGATCGCCGGTTATCCGCCTGCCGCCCTCCGGCGCCGCTTCGAGAAGCCCCGCCTGTTCCAGCGCTTGGGACGCCGCTGCCGCGCCGAACTGGGTAAACCGGCACATCTTGCGGGCGTCCTTCTTGTCTAACCAGCGGGACGGGTCAAAGTCCTTCACTTCCCCTGCAATGGTCACGTCAAATCCGGCGGTATCAAAATGGGTGATAGGCCCTATCCCGCTTTTTCCGGTTTTGATGCTTGTTTCAAACGCTTCTACCGAATTGCCGATAGGGGACACGATCCCCATGCCGGTAATGACGACCTTTCTTTTCATGTTTTTTATATTTTTCATATTGTATGCTCCATATTTTTTGCCGCGGCTTCTTTACTATTCTTTACTGAGCGGCGCCCTAAACCCTGCGCCCTCCGGCTGAAACGCCTTTCGGGTGCGGCGTTTAGGTAAACATGCCGCCGTCAACAGAAAGCACTTGGCCGGTAATATAAGACGAGCGGTCGGAAGCGAAAAACAGCACTGCCGCGGCCACGTCCTGTGTCTCGCCGGCGCGTTTAAGGGGGATATGGGCGAGCATTTGTTCCCGCGCCGCCTCGCTCATGGCGTTTGTCATGTCCGACCGGATAAAGCCCGGGGCAACCGCGTTGACTCGCACCCCGCGGGACGCCGTTTCCAGCGCCAGAGACTTGGTAAGCCCGATAAGGCCCGCTTTACTCGCCGCGTAATTCCCCTGCCCGCCGTTCCCGTGTATGCCCACCACGCTTGCCATGTTGATAATCGAACCTTTTCTCCGGCGTATCATGTCCCGCCCCAGGGTGCGGGCAACAAGAAACGCGGCAGTAAGGTTCACGTCAAGCACTTTCTGAAAATCCGCAAGAGACATCCTGAACGAGAGGTTGTCTCTGGTTATTCCGGCGTTATTCACTGCCGCGTCAAAGCCTTGCGCCTCGGCAAGCGCCGCCTCCATGACCTTTTCCACTGACGAAAGCTCCCCCAGGTCCGCGCTTATCCAGTGCAGTTTTCCTGAAGATTGGGCGATACGCTCCTCCAAGTCTGCCGGCGCTTTGGTTCCCACCCCCCACACCTCGGCGCCTTCTTTAAGAAAGAGTTCTGCAACAGCCTGCCCTATACCCCGGGATGCGCCGGTAACCAGCGCTTTTTTGCCTGCCAATTCCATAGTTTACCCTGCCGCCGTGTCAATCATATCAATTTCCGCCTTTTTTCCCGCAGCAAAGCACGGTATCCGGGCGCCGCTTTCTTTCCATAAACCCCGCAGCACCGCCCCTGGGCCGGTTTCCAGCGCCGCCGTAACCCCGCTTTGGGCGGCAATGGCGGACTCTTCGTCGGTCCAGCGCACTGGCTCGACAATATGCCGCAGCGCCAGGGCTTTGGCTTCGGCTCCCGAACTGACTCGGGCGCCTGAAACATTAGCGTAAAAGGGGATATGCGGATCGTGAAAGGCGGTCTTTTCAAGCGCCGGCGCAAAGCGTTCCTGCGCTTCCGCCATGAGGGGCGAGTGGAAGGGTCCGGCCACTGCCAGCGGGATAACCCGCCGGGCGCCGGCTTTCTTAAACCGCTCTGCCGCTTCTTTGAGGGCTTTCGCGGTTCCTGCTGCCACCACCTGACAGGGCGCATTCAGGTTTGCCGCGTACAGGCCGGTCAAGCCTTCATTCCGCCATGCGGCGATAAGCTGTTCCGTTTGTTCCGACGGAAGCCCCAGTATGGCGGCCATGCCCGAGGCATCGGCGCCGGCTCTTATCCGGTCAATCGCGGCCTGCATCGCTTCCCCCCGGGCTTTTACCAGTTTAAAGCAGTCTTCTATCGAGATGACCTGCGCTATGGCAAGCGCCGCGTATTCTCCAAGACTGAATCCCGCACACCCTGCGGGTTTGACCCCCCGCTCGCCTAAGTACGCGGCGGCAGCGAGGTTGGCCAGCGTAATCGCCGGCTGGGAGAGGTCGGTGCGCTTCAGGGTTTCCGCGCTCCCGTTACGCAGGAGATCTCCCATATCCGTTCCCATAATGGCCGACGCAAGGTTAAAAAGCGCTTTCCCTTCTCCGCTTGTTTCCTCAAAGTCAACGCCCATGCCTTGATACTGGGCGCCCTGACCGGGGAACAAAAAAACTGCTTGTATTTCCATAGTGTTGTTTCCAGTAGGCGCCGCTGCCCCTGCTTCACCAGTTGAGAGCCTGAGACAGACAACGTTAATCCAAGCATATTCTATCCCCTTAAAATGTCAACCCCCTGCGCCTCTTGCGAGGTTTTGTCCCAGATAATAGATCTCTACTGACTGGCTGCGGCAGGCTTGGGGCTTGAAAATTTTTACTTTGGCAAAATGTTCCCGCATACGTTCCAACAGTTTTTGAGCGTCTTTGCTCTGGAAGACTTTTACCGCCAGACTCCCCCCGCCAAGGAGCGCCGATTCCCCGTATTCCAGCGCCGACTCCGCCAGCGCCAGAGAACGCGCCGCGTCAACCCCGCTGTTTCCGGTGGTTTCCGGCGCCGCGTCGCTCATCACCAGGTGATAGCGTCCTTGGGAACGCAAAAGTTCCTGCGTCTCCGGCGCGGTCATGTCCCCTTGGACAAAAAAGAAGTTTTTCCGGTTGGAAAAATCCTTGATCAACGCCAGGGGCTCCAGATCAACGGCAGCAAGAAAGCCCGCACCCCCTATCCGGCGGAGTGCGTAAAGGCTCCAGCTTCCCGGGGACGCGCCCAAATCAAGCGCCCGAAACGGGGCGCCCCGGCGGGATTGCCGGGGAAAGAGGCCGAATTTCTCGTCCATTTCCCGCAATTTATAAACCGAGCGCGCCGGATACCCCTCTTTCCTCGCTTTAAGCGCCCAAAAATCAGGCTTGTTATAACACGACATAATATTGCTTTAATACGATACCTTATATACAATAAAAAATGAGTATGGATAAACAGTATAATCAAAGACTTGCGAAAATAGAAGAGGTATTGCAGGCATGGCTGCCGGAAAATCCAAATCTTGATAATAAAAACTGGATTGAGCGCGTGTTTTCCCGCCTTCCAGAGGCGGCGTCTGAGCTGCCCCAATCATTGACCCTGCCGTCCCGGGACCTCCTCGACCGCGGAGGCAAGCGGTGGCGCCCCCTCCTTATGACGCTGCTCTGTGAGAGCCTGGGCGGGAAAGATCAGGCGCTGCCCCTCACCCCGCTGGTTGAATTCCCCCATAATGCCAGCCTCATCCACGACGATATAGAAGACGGGTCAGATAAACGCCGGGGAGAACCGGCGATACATATACGCTACGGAACCGATACGGCTATAAACAGCGGCGCGTTTCTCTATTTTCTGTCCCTGGCTTGCATTGAGGCATGGGACGCATCGCCTGAGCGAAAAACAGAGGCATTCAGCCTTTGGGCGCGCTATATCCGGCGCCTCCATCTGGGGCAGGCTATGGATATCGCATGGCATCGAGATTTCGCGTCCTTTCCTTCTATAGAGGCGTATAACCGTATGTGCCGGTTAAAAACCGGCTCCTTGGCGGCCCTCGCGGCGGCGCTGGGCGCCCTTGCCGCCGGCGCGGCGGGAACCTGTGGAAACGAAAAAAGCCGCTCTGACACAACAGAAACAGCGGGAGCAGCAGAAAAAACAGGAACATTTGGATTTATAGAAAAAGCAGGAATCATAGAAAAAATAGAAAAAATAGAAAAAACAGAAAAAACAGGCGCCCGGATAAATAATTTTATCGAATCAGCCGAAAAGTTAGGCATGGGCTTCCAGATATTGGATGACGTTAAGAATCTTACCGAAGGCAATCCGGGGAAACAGCGGGGAGACGACGTGGTTGAGGGCAAGAAGAGCCTGCCGGTTCTGCTGTACGCGAAAGGGCAGGACCAGCGCAAGGCGTTTCTTGGCCATTGTTTCTCTGGAGCTCGAAAAGGAGGGGTAGAGGCTCCCGAAGTGGAGCGCCTTATCCGAGAGCTTGCCGGCGCCGGCGCTATTACCGAAGCCGAAAACGCGGGGCGCAGGTATATCGCCGAAGCGCGGGATTTCTTCGCCTGCCAGATCGGAGGAAAGCTCCTTGCAGGGCTGGCAGCGTTCATAGGCGGCGGTTCAGACGCGCCAAGGTCTGGGAATGTCTGAATTATTAGGATTAACCAGCCGGAAAGGTCTTGCGTTATTTCAAATAAAGATACATACTATACAAATTAATATCTTCTATGCTACACTGTGCTACACTGTTTTTGGGAGGAGCGCGTATGCCGGAGAGCGGCCGCCGCTGAGGAGTTGGGACGCGGAGATAGGCGAGAGAGGCGTCAAAACCGGCGGAGAGGGCCGAGGGGAACAGGGGGTACCCTAACACGCAAAAATGCTAAAAGGATGTCG
>JAITHF010000122.1 GCA_031280115.1 Spirochaetaceae bacterium
GCAAACGACGGCTGCTGAAACAGCCGCAGGCTGCCGGCGCTTCATGGTTTGTGGCTCATAGTGCGAACGACGGCTGCTGAAACAGCCTTCGGCTGCCCTCTAAACCGCCCCTAAAGGCGACGTGTGCAGCGCCGCTAACGCCATCGAATTCCGCTGAGGCGCATCCTTCAAGGTTGTGACTAAACCCGCAAACCCGCCCGCTACAGGAAGCACGTGAATCCCCCTATGGGGGCGCTTGTGTAAAGAGAAAATTTTGTATACAGTTAAGAGTATCATCTACACATATATTTGAGAGATAAATTTGTTACACATTGGTATTGATGTCGGTTCTACAACCGTAAAAGCGGCAGCGCTCCAGCCGGATACAAAAAAAGCGGTCTTTTTTAAATATGAACGGCATAACGCGGCCCAGAGCGAGCGGGTGCACGCCTTCCTCAAAGAGATTTTTCTGCGCTTTCCCAAAGAAATGTTCCGGATCGCCGTCTGCGGCTCAGGAGGCAGGCCCATCGCCGAAACCATCCGGGCCCCGTATATTCAAGAGGTGGTGGCCAACGCGATCGCGGTGCGTACTTTTTATCCAAACACGAGAGCCGCCATAGAACTGGGGGGGCAGGACGCGAAAATCACGTTCTTCTATTATGATAAGGCGGCAGGCCGGCTTGCAGCCGGGGATATGCGGATGAACGGGAGCTGCGCCGGCGGCACCGGCGCCTTTATCGACGAGGTGGCGTCCCTTATCCGCGCGCCGGTAGAAGGCTTTGAGGCTCTGGCGTCCCAAGGCACCCAGGTATACGATATTTCAGGCCGCTGCGGGGTGTTCGCCAAGACCGATATACAGCCCCTGCTCAACCAAGGGGGCCTGCGGGAAGACATCGCCCTTTCCACGTTCCACGCTATTGCCAAACAAACCATAGGGGGGCTGGCCCAGGGGCTTGAAATAAAGCCGCCGGTTATCTTCGAGGGCGGGCCCTTGACCTTTAACCCCACCCTTATCCGCGTCTTCGCCCAGTGGCTCAGCCTTGGGGACGGCGATATTATACGCTGCGAAAACCCGGAAACCCTTATCGCCTGCGGCGCGGCCCTCTCGATAAACGAGATGTTTCAGGATTTTGATGCGCCCTTGAGCCCTGAAACCGCGCTTACCTCCCTTTCGATGTTTCGGGAAATCGTCACCAGCAATCCGGAGAAAACGGATGCGCCCCTCAAAGTTTCGCTGAAAACCAATAAAGCAGGGAAGATGTTTTTTTCCGCCCCCCGCAAGCGGGACGAGTTTGAGGCGCGGCACAAGATGCAGGCCGTCAACCGGGATATTTCCCTGCTGCCCGTCAAGGCCGGGGAGACCCTGCGGGTGTACCTGGGCATTGACGCAGGCTCCACCACCAGCAAACTGGTGCTGCTCGACGATAACGAGAACCTGGTGGACAGCTTTTACGGCTCTAACCAAGGGGAGCCCCTTGAGGTGGTGCGCCAGGCCCTGCTTGGCCTGCGTAAAAAATACGATGACGCCGGCGTGAACCTTGCGGTTGCCGCCTTGGGAACCACCGGCTACGGGGAGCTTTTGTTTGACAAAGCCTTCGGCGCTGACTACCACACGGTAGAAACCGTGGCGCACGCGGCGGCGGCGCAGAAATATGTGCCCGGCGCGACCTTTATACTCGATATAGGGGGCCAGGACATGAAAGCCATAAGCATAACCAACGATATTATCACCAATATTACGATTAACGAAGCCTGCTCCTCCGGCTGCGGCTCGTTTCTGGAGAATTTTGCCGGCACCCTGGGCATAAAGGCCGAGGACATCGCGGAAGCCGCGTTCAGCGCGAAGAACCCGGCGCGCCTTGGGAGCCGGTGCACGGTGTTTATGAACAGCACGATTATTACGGAACAGAAAAACGGGAAGCGGGCGGAAGATATTATGGCCGGCCTGTGCCGGTCTATCATCGAGAACGTGTTTACCAAAGTGGTGCGTATTTCCAACCCCTCCCAGCTTGGGGAAAAAATCGTGGTCCAAGGCGGGACTTTCAAAAATAACGCCGTATTGCGCGCCCTTGAGCAGTACCTGGGGCGGCGGGTGGTGCGCGCGCCGTTCCCCGGGGAAATGGGGGCCATCGGCATCGCCCTCTTGACCAAGCGGGAAATATGCGCGAAAGGGTATACCTCGCCTTGGGGGGAAAAGGGGGCGTCCCGCTTTATCGGCCTTGAGGCCCTTGAAAAGTTTTCCTATACCCGGGAAGCCAACCTTGCCTGCCCTTTCTGCGGCAATACCTGCAACCGGACGCTGGTGCGCTTTTCAAGCGGCCTTACCTGGGTCACGGGCAACCGCTGCGAGCGGGGGGAGCTTGTGGGGGACCCGCAGGACCCTGCGGTACAGGCGGAAGCCCGGAAGATAACGGCTCTTATGAACGCGGTGCCGGACATGGTAAAGATACGGGAGGAACTGCTTTTTAAGGAGTACCCTGTTACGCCGCTCCTCAAGAAGCGGGATACGGTCATCGGCCTGCCGCGGGTGCTTGACTTCTGGCGGACCATGCCGTTCTGGAACGTCTTCTGGCAGGCCCTGGGGTTTAAGACGCTGGCCTCCCGCAGAAGCTCCAAGAAACTCTACGAGAAAGGGCTGCCCTTCGTGGCGTCAGACACGGTTTGTTTCCCTGCGAAACTGGCCCACGGCCATATACAGGATTTAATCAGAAGTAAGGCGGACAGGATATTTATGCCCCAGTTTAACCGCCTGCCCTCGGCAAACAGGGAGAAGTTCAGCACCTTTACCTGCCCGGTGCTGAAAGGCTATCCCTTGGTGGTAAAATACTCGGACGATCCTGAGGGCAAAGCCCGCATCCCCTTTGACTCGCCGGTCTTCCACTGGTTTTCCAACCGGGACCGGAATATCCAGTTGTGCCGGTATATGCGGGAAACCTTCGGCATTCCCGATTCAGCGTGCCTTGCGGCTATAGCCCAGGGGGACAAGGCGCTCGCCCTCTTTAACGCGGAGCTGCAAGGGGTAAGCCGCCGCATCCTTGAGGATACAGAAAAAGAGGGGAAGTTCGCGGCGGTCATTGCCGGGCGGCACTACCAGTATGACCAGCTTATCAACCATAACCTCTCCCGCTATTTTACCAGCATCGGTATTCCGGTCCTGACGCTGGACTCCCTTCCTGATCTTGAGAAAGCGCCGCTCCATAAGACGCGCCTTGATATTACCAACAGCAACCACGCCCAGCTCCTTGCAGGGGCCATTGCCGCGGCGGAACACAAAGCCCTTGAATACGTTGACATCTACAGCTTCGGCTGCGGCCACGACGCGCTCTATACTGATGAAATCGCGCGGCTTATGAACGAGATCTCCGGCAAAACCCCGCTCATCTTAAAACTCGACGAGAGCGATATTACCGGCCCCCTGCGGATACGGGTGCGCTCGTTTATCGAGACCGTGGCCATAAGGCGGAAAAAAGAGAAGCTCAAAATAAAACCTCTGGGCGACCCGTACCCGGTGAAGTTCACCAAGGCGGACCGGGACAGAACCCTCCTTGTCCCCAATGTGAGCCGGTCGTTCTGCCTTATTTTAAGCGCCTGCCTTAGGAACGAGGGGTACCGGACCGAACCGCTTCCTATGGGCGGGCAGGAGGCTATCGAGCTGGGGAAGAAATACGTGCATAACGACATCTGTTTTCCGGCGCAGATCGTGATAGGCGAAGCGATTGCGGCGCTTAAAAGCGGCAGGTACGACCCTGACAAGGTGGCGGTGGGCACCGGAAAGATCATGTGCGACTGCCGGCTTACCAATTATCTGGTGCTTACCAGAAAAGCCCTGGACGAGGCGGGGTTCCCGCAGGTTCCTATTGTGGCCACCGACCTCTACGACCTCAAAAACGTCTACCCCGGGCTGCGTTTTACCCCGCTCACGTACGCCAAGATCATGTGGGGCTTTATCGAGACCGACGTGCTTGAGTTCCTGCGCCGGAAGATACGGCCTTACGAGCTTGAAAAAGGCGAAACCGACCGGGTCTTTGACAGCGCCCTTGCTGACATAGCCGCCGGCTTTGCCGCAGGGGGCATCACAGGTTCCCTTAAAGCCTACCGGAAAGCCGTAGACGCTATGGCCAAGATCGCCTACGACCGGTCGCGCCCCAAAGAAACGGTGTTTATCCAAGGGGAGTACCTTTTAACGTTCCACCCGGGCTCTAATCTGGAAATAGAGCGGTATCTGGAGAAAAACGGCCTTGAAGTGGCGCTCCCGCGGATGCACGATATTTTCCGCCAGCTCTTTCTCATGCACACCGTGTCCGAGATGAACGGCTTTAAGGTGCGCCATTCGTTATTCGACACCCTCTACGCCTCTATCGGCGACAAGTTTACCGATGCGGCCATAGACATACTGGACCGTATCGCCCGCAGGCACCCGCTCTTTGAGCCTGCGGTGCACCTTCCTGAGGCGGCGAAACTGAGCGACCCTATTATCCACCACTCGATTATGTCAGGCGAGTCCTTTCTCATCACCGCGGACATTCTCCATTATGCGGAGAAAGGGGTGCGCTCGTTTGTCATCCTCCAGCCTTTCGGATGCCTGCCCAACCATTTCTGCGGGCGCGGGGTCGTAAAAAAGATAAAAGAGCTGTATCCTGACATACAGATACTACCGCTGGATTACGATCCGGACGTGAGTTTCGCCAACATCGAAAACCGGCTGCAAATGCTTATTATGAACGCCCGCAATCTCAAAAAACGAACCCTGTAAAGACCTATGGCTATACTTCCCCCGTTAAGCGCCGGACAGCTGGTGTTTATGTTTTTTATTTTCTCGTTTTCAGGCTGGATAGGCGAAACCGTCATGGAGTCCACTGTGCGCCGGCGTTTTGTGAACAAGGGCTTTTTCAAGGGCCCCTATATCCCGCTTCACGGGGTGGGGGCTTTTGCGATCTACGCCGTGTGCGCGCCTTTAAAACACTGCCCGGCTCTGGTGTTTCTCATGGGCGGCTTCATCTGCACGCTGGTTGAATACGCGGCGGCGCTTTTTCTCGAAAAGGCGTTCCACGCCCGGGGCTGGGATTACGATACCTACCCGTTTACCCGCTGGTGCCATTACAAAAAGCGCGTCGCCCTGAGCACGTCCCTCTTCTTCGGGATTGCCGCTTTCTGGCTTATCTATTTCTATTGGGATGCGGCGGCAGCCGTGAGCGCCCGTATTGGCCCTGAGCGGCTTTTTATAGCAGATACCCTGCTGGCCGGGGTGTTTGCTGTTGACGCGGCCTTGACCGGCAGGCGGTGCATCAAAAACAAACACGCAGGGATACCGAATAAACCGGCAGGGCTTGAATGAACGATCTTTTTAACGAATACGCCCGGGACATACTGGAACACGAGCTTTTCCTGCTGGGGAAACGCACGATTTCCCACGGGGCCGTGAGCATCTACGCCCACAGCGTCAATGTGGCGAAGACGGCGTTTTCTTTTTGTAAGAAATGCGAGGAACGTGAGAAAAACAGGAAGGGCCCCGGGATTGATGCAAGATGCGTGGTCCGGGCAGGGCTTCTCCATGATTTTTTTCTTTATGAGTGGCATACCCCGGGGATACGCTACCTTTTGCACGGCTGGGCGCACCCCAAGGCCGCGGCGGAAAACGCCCGGGCAGTATTTAACCTGAGCGATAAGGAGTGTTCCTGCATCCGCACCCACATGTGGCCCTGGACCCTTTTCCACCCGCCCCGCTGCCGGGAGGGATGGATTATTTCCCTTGCGGATAAGCTGGTGGCCGGAAAAGAAACCTTTCTGCACCGCCCCCTGCGGGGGTTTTAAGTGCTTCCTGTAGCGATAGGGTTCGCAATTTTAGTCACCCCCTGCGGGGGATTCACGTGCTTCCTGCGGCGCCCCCTGCGGGGGATTCACGTGCTTCCTGCGGCGATAGGGTTTGCACGTTTAGTCACAACCCAGAAGCAGCGCCTCATCGCGCTTTGCTTTCGTACTGGCGCAACGCAGGAAGCCTTTATGGGTGGTTTGGAGGGTCTATGACCCTCCAAATTCTCTTTGATGAGCAGCGGCGGGGACGTGAAATACCGGTCTTTCACGTCCTGCATAGAGGCAATAAGCCGCTCAAACGCCGCGCGGACCCGGGTATTCAAGACTTCCGGGCGGGGCGCGGCAATCGCCGCGGTTCTGGCCGTCCGCACAATGCGGAGCCGCTCCCTGGGAAGCCGTCTTGGATGATTGTACATACACCATACCTCCTTAAAAATAGAGCTGCCCGTCTTAAAGGCGGGGCAGAGACCGTAAAAAGCGCGGCGCCGCTGGTTTGAAGCGCCGCCGGAGCGGGAAAATCCGGCTCGGATTTGAATAGATCTGACTCGGATTTAGAAAGATTT
>JAITHF010000193.1 GCA_031280115.1 Spirochaetaceae bacterium
TTTTTCTCTTGACGATCTTTCGGTGGAAAAACCGAACTTCCTTGAGGGCGGCAAAGCGCTCCTCCGGGAAGGCGCCCATGAAGAGGCTCACAAGTTATGCAAGGAACTTAAAACGCTGCCGGCGGAAGAGCCGGTTTCCGCGGACCCGCTCTTTCTGGGGTCAGGAACCTATACGGCGCTCCTTGACGAGGCCGCACTGGAAGCCCTGCTGAGGGAGGCTTGTTCCCAAGGGTTTATGGCTCTGGACTTTGAGACCGATTCCCTTGACGCCTGGCGCGCCAAGCCCCTGGGGGTGGCGCTGGCGCTCCGCATGAAAGAGGCGGTTTATGTTCCCCTTGCCCCCCATGAGGGAAAGGCGCCGTTTGTGGACCCCGGCCGGGCGCGGGACCTCTTTGCGCCGCTTTTCGCGGACCCGTCCATGACTATCGTCGCCCATAATGCCAAATACGATTATCAGGTGTCCCGGGCATGGGGAATCCCCCGTTGGGGGTGCAAGATATGGGATACGATGGTGGGGGCCTGGGTTGTCGACCCTGAGCGTAACAGTTATTCCCTTGATTCCCTTTCCCGCCTGTACTTCGGGTATACGGCGAAGCCCTACGAAGAGGTTGTACCAAAGGGGCTGACCTTCGACGCGGTGCCTCTTGAGGAGGCGGCGCGCTACGCGGCGGAAGACGCGGACCTGTGCCTGCGGGTGCGGTTTTTCCTTGAGCCCTGTCTGGAAAAAGAGGAGTCAAAGGATCTTTTTCTCAATCTGGAGATGCCCCTGCTCCCTATTCTGGCCGAAATGGAGGTGGCGGGCATAAAGATTGAGAAAGAGGCGCTTAATGCCTACGGCGCGGAGCTGGTAGAAGAGCTGGGGCGCATTGAGGCTGAGGCATACCGCATGGTGGGGCATCCGTTTAATCTGGGGTCCCCCAAACAGCTTCAGGAGGTGTTGTTTACCGAGCGCAAGCTCAAGGCCGGCAGGAAGATCAAGACCGGCTATTCCACTGATGAGGAGGTGCTGGAGGAACTGGCGGCGGAAGACGAGGTGCCGGCGCTTATCCTGCGGCACCGGACCCTTGCGAAACTCAAGTCAACCTATGTGGACAGGCTGGCGGCCCTTGCGGATGGGGGCGGCAGGGTCCACACGAGTTTTATACAGACCGGCACGGCAACGGGGCGCCTTTCCAGCCGGAAGCCGAACCTTCAAAATATACCGGTCCGGGACGAAGAGGGGCGCCGTATTCGGGAGGCTTTTACGGCTAAAGAGGGGCATCTGCTTATAGCGGCGGACTACAGCCAGATTGAGCTTGTGGTTCTGGCGCATCTTTCCGGCGACGGGAATCTGGCGGCGGCGTTCAACGCGGGGAAGGACGTGCACGCCGAAACAGCGGCGCTTATTTTCAACGTAGACCAGCACGGGGTGCGCCCTGAACAGCGGCGGGCGGCCAAGGTCATTAACTTCGGGGTGATGTACGGCATGAGCGCCTTCAGGCTCGCAGGGGAGCTTAAAATAAGCCGCGCTGAGGCGGCGCTGTTTATCGACGCCTACTTTAAGACCTACCAGGGCGTCCGGGCCTATATCGAGAGCCTGATACGCGCTGCCGAGATTGCAGGGTATGCGTCCACGATTTTCGGCAGGCGGCGGTATATTCAGGCTATCAATTCGCTGAACAAGATCGAGAAAGCCGCAGCAGAGCGGGCGGCGGTGAACACGCCTATCCAGGGTTCGGCGGCGGACATAGTGAAAGCGGCTATGCTGCGGGTGGACCGGGGGCTTAGCGCCCGGGGGAGTCAGGCGCGCCTTCTTTTGCAGGTACATGACGAGCTTATTCTGGAAGTTCCTGAAAGCGGCGCCCAAGAGGCGGCGGATCTGGTACAACAGGAAATGGAAAGCGCGGTCAAACTGAGCATACCCCTGCGGGTGAACGTAACCATCAACAAACGCTGGTACCAGCCTGCACAGCCTGCGGCTGTTTCTGTGACTCAAGGCAGCCGAAGGCTGTTTTAATGGCAGGCCGGGTTTCCGGTGCAGGGCTTCCTTGAAGCGGCGCCTCACCGCGCTTCGAGAGCGTTAGCGGCGCTGCATACGTCGCACTTACGGGGGGTTTGGGGGAACTGGTTCCCCCAAATTCTCTTAAAGAGGCGCGCAGCGCCGATAAATCATTATATAACAATGATTTTTATGGGGACAGGAAACTTTTTCCGGTGTACGCGGAAACTTGTTTTGAGAGCAAAAAAACCGGTTTTTGTACTGCGCTCTGTTAGTATATTAAAAAATTACCGGCGCTTTCGCGCCTTTTTTAAGAGATGTGGAGGGTCTATGACCCTCCACATCTCTTCCCAAAACGCGCCGTCCTGTTAGGGCTGCTTCGTCCATGTGGCAGCGCTGCCGTCAGGCCGCGTATACGTCCCCGGGCCGCCGCCGCCGGTTAAATACGTGGCGCGCAAATTACCGGGGAAGGAATAAGTAGAAGAAAAATCCGCCTCACGTATGCTGCCCCCAAAGGTTACGCTGGCAAGGTTGCTGCACCCCAAAAACGCATAGTTCCCGATGTAGGTAACGCTGCCGGGGATGGTTACGCTGGCAAGGCTGCGGCATTGAAAAAACGCGCTGTCCCCGATGGAGATAACGCTGCCCCCGATGGTTACGCTGGTAAGGCGCTCACACGAAGCAAACGCCGCGTACCCGATGGAGGTAACGCTGTCAGGGATAGCTACGGCGGCAAGGCTGCTGCACTCATAAAACGCAAAGCCCCCGATGGAGATTACCGGCTTACCCTCAATCTCGGCGGGAATAACCAGCGCCGCGGCGGAGCCGGTGTAGCCGGTGATGGTGACGCCGCCCTGGCTGTTGGACGTATACGAAAGCGCTTTGAGTACGGCAAGAGCAGCGATTATCCTTTCAAGGTCAAGCGCCGTCGTTTTCGTAAGGGACAGAGCCGCGCCGTTAAAAGTGAAGGTGTAGATATGCCCGGCTTCAAACGCGCTTGGTTCGTCAGGGAAACTGAGGGGGGCCGATCCGTTCTTCATAAAAGCGTACCCCGCCGCGGGGCCGGCCTCCGCCGCGTATACGGCGCTTTCCCCGCTCATCACAAGCGTCCAGTCCGCGCCGTCCGGCATAAGCTCGCTGCTCCCTTTCTGAAACGTCAGGGAAAAATCCCCGTTGTTGAGTACCTTCACATACACCTGCGTAAAAGCGGCCCGCTCTAAGGCAGGAACAGGAACCCGCGTGGCCCGCCCCTCATCAATCCGGGCCATTACAAAAGAATTCCCGTCATAATAGGGAAACTAATCCCCTCGACCGTAATATGATAGGTCATGTAGAACGCCGTGCCGGTATTAGAGGGAAGGACTTCAATGCGCTTTGTTTCCCCAACCGCAATGTCCGCAAGTTTCACTGACCGCAAAGAGTCGCTGTAGGCCGACACGGGAAAGACATTCGCCGTGTTGTCAAAGCGGGCGCAGGTCTTGCCGTCGTCGTCGGATTCGAATTCCCCGCCGCCGCCGCCGCAGCCCGTAAAGCACCCGGCAACTGCCGCGAAAATCACCGCGCCTAAAAGTTCTTTCATATACCTCATACCATCCTCCTCTTCGCTCATGCTAAAAGGCGTGTTTTATGATAACTATACCACGCTGACGGCTGATTGCCAACTGCGCTCCCCTGCGAAACCGAAACCCCGCCCCAGGGCGCTTCGCTTTCGCGCCCGCGCCGGTGAGGCCCGCACCGGACGCGGAGAAACCGGCTCAAAACTCATGAGGGACGGCTCAAAGTTCATGATGCGCGGCCCAAAAATCATGAGGGACGGCGCAAAACTCATGAGGCGCTGCCCAAAAATC
>JAITHF010000240.1 GCA_031280115.1 Spirochaetaceae bacterium
TTGAAGAGTTTATGGGGGGACAAGTCCCCCCAAACCCCCCATCAGCGCGACTTGTGCAGCGCCACTAACGCTTTCAAAGCGCCATGAGGCGCATCCTTCGGGGTTGTGCCTCAAATCGCAAACCCTCTCGCTACAGGAAGCACCTAAAACCCCCGCAGGGGGCGCAGGGGGCCGTAGGTTGCGGAGGGGCCGTGTTTGCGATCCCAGTGTTTCTGGATGATGTGCTGCGGAAGGCTCTGCGCCGCCGGATTGAGGTTCAGGGTAAGATACGCCATCTTGCACACCTCCTCCAGCACCGCCGCGTGGTACACCGCTTGTTCCGGGCTGCTTCCCCAAGTAAAGGGGCCGTGGCCCCCTACAAGCACCATAGGGAGGAGGAGCGGGTCCTTCCCCCGATCCTTCAAGGTTTCCACAATAAGGCGCCCTGTCCCTTCCTCGTAATTATTCCGCACCGCCTCCTCGCCTATGAGGGCCGTGCAGGGAACATCCCCGGCGCAGTGGTCCGCGTGGGTGGTGCCGAAAACCGGCACGTCCCGCAGCGCCTGGGCAAAGGCCGCGGCGTATACCGAATGGGTGTGGGCAATGCCCCGGATACCCGCAAAGGACAGGTATAATACCCGGTGGGTTTCGGTGTCGGAAGAGGGGTTTCCCGCGCCGGATACCACGGCGCCCTCGCTGTCTACCACCACCATCGCGCCGGCGCTAAGCTCGCGGTACGCCACGCCGGAGGGCTTTATGGCAAACACCCCCCGGTCGCGGTCAAAGGCGGAGGCGTTGCCCCAGGTATAGATGGCAAGGCCCTGCCGGGGAATCTCAAGGTTCGCTTCAAAGGCTTCTTCTTTGAGGGTTTTATAGGGGTCGTTCACGGCTTATGCTCCCTGCGGGAGGTTCCGGCTTTCAACAAAGGCGCCTAAAGCCTTGTAACAGCCGTAGATTTTGTCGTAGGCCCGCACCAGCGCAGGATTGGGGGTATAGACCGTTTCCACCGGCGAGCCCACGGCTTTCTGCGCGGCAGGGACGTCGGGATACAAGCCCGCGGCGACCGCGGCGAATATGGCGGCGCCCAGGGCCACGGTCTGATCATTCGCCGGAATCTCAATGGGCATATTGAGCACGTCCGCGAGAACCTGCATGGCAAGGGGGGATCTCCGCGCCACCCCGCCCACGCCGGCGATGCTTTCAATGGGAACGCCCTGTTCGCGAAAACGTTCCACAATCGCCCGGGCGCCGAACGCGGTGGACTCGATTAAAGCGCGGTATATTTTAGGCGCGTCAGAATCAAGGGTAAGGCCGCTGAGGGCGCCGCTCAGGGTTTGGTCTGCATCAGGGGTGCGCCTGCCGTTGAGCCAGTCAAGGGCCACAACGCCGGAAACCGACGGTTCAACCAGGGCCGCTTCTTTTTCCAGCGCCGGCAGGATGAGTTTGGCCAGGGTTTGAGCGGCCTTTTCTTTCGCGCTCTGGTCAACAGCCGGAATATGGGGCAGCAGCGCTTCGATAGGCCAGAGCAGCAGCTTCTTGAACCATGCGTACACGTCGCCGAAGGCGCTTTGGCCGGCTTCATAGCCGGTAAGGCCGGGGATAACCGACCCGTCCACCTGGCCGCAGATGCCCCGGACAAGGGGTTCCTCTCCCGGGGCTTTGGGCGCCACGATCACGTCGCAGGTAGAAGTGCCCATGACCCGCACCAGGCGCCCGGGTTTTACCCCGCCGCCCACGGCGCCCATGTGGGCGTCATAGGCGCCTACTGCTACGGGTATGCCCTCAGGAAGCCCCAGGCGTTCTGCCCAGTGGGCGCAGAGAAGCCCTGCGGCCTTGTCGCTGGTATACGTTTCATTTCCAAGGCTTTCCCTGATTTTTACGAGCCGCTTGTCCAGCCTTGCCCAAAAATCCGCCGGCGGGCAGCCGCCGAACTCAGCGTGCCACATGGCCTTATGCCCCATAGCGCAGCGGCTCCGCTTTATCGACGCCGCGTCCGGCGCGCCGGTCAGGAGCGCGGTCATCCAGTCGCAATGCTCGATAACCGTTGCCGCCGCTTCGGCCACGTGCGGGTCTTCGTCAAACACCCGCAGGGCTTTTGCCCAAAACCATTCAGCCGAGTAAGCGCCGCCTGAAAACTTGGTAAAATCCGTCCCGCCCCAAGTCCGGGCGGCCTCGTTTATGCGGCGCGCTTCGCCAACGGCGGTATGGTCTTTCCATAGTACGAACATGGCGCTGGGATTTTCAGAGAACCCCGGCTCAAGCGCAAGGGGCATCCCCCGCCGGTCTGCGGCGCAGGGGGTGGAACCGGTGGTGTCAATGGCAATGCCCCGTATTTTGGCGGTAACCTCCGTACCGGCCCTTGAGAGGGCGCCGACGGTTCCTTCAAGCACGTCGATATAATCTTGCGGGTGTTGGCGGAAGCGGTTTATCCCGGGGCGGCAGTAAAGCCCTTTGGCCCAGCGGGGGTACGCCATGACCACCATGCCCACTTCGCTCCCGTCGGCGGCGTCGATAAGCACGGTTCTACAGGAATCAGAGCCGTAATCTAAACCCATCACGTAATGTTCGCCTTTTTTAAGTTCCATAGCAGTTCTCCTTTTATCCGGTTCGCCGTAAAACCTCTGCCCCCTCATAGTTTCCCAAGGCCGCGCAGACAGTCAATCCGGCTTTTTTATTATATCATCACCCAGACAGAGCGGTCAATCACAGCCGGAGGCTGTTTCACCCCCTGCGGGGGATTCACGTGCTTCTCGCGGCGAGGGGGTTTGCGGGTTTAGTCACAACCCCGAAGGATGCGCCTCACCGCGCTTCGATGGCGCACGGGCGCGGGGCAGGAAGCCTTTAGTTGGGGGTTTGGGGGAACTGGTTCCCCCAAATTCTCTTAAAGAGGCGCGAAGCGCCGATAAATCATTATACGATAATGATTTATATGGGGACAGGATAGTTTATTTTGGCACCAAAACAAGTTATTTTTGACCCCGAACAAGTTATTTTTGACCCCGAACAAGTTATTTTTGACCCCGAACAAGTTATTTTTGACCCCGAATAAGTTATTCGGACACCCGAATAAGTTATTTTGACACCCGAATAAGTTATTCGGACACCCGAATAAGTTATTCGGACACCCAAATAAGTTATTCGGGCATCCCAAAATAAGTTGTTCGGTTCCCAAAATAAGTTGTTCGGTTCCCAAAATGACTTTATTTGGATCCACCAAAACGCCTGACCGAGCCGTGGGCGGAAGGGCGCGGGGCGGGAAGCCTTTAGCAGGGGTTTGGGGGAACTGGTTCCCCCAAATTCTCTTAAAGAGGCGCGAAGCGCCGATAAGTCGTTATAAAACAATGATTTATGCAGGGACAGGATAGTTTTTCTTGATACCAAAATGACTTGTTTTGGTGCCAAAATGACTTGTTTTGGTGCCAAAATGACTTTGTTTGGTGCCAAAATGACTTGTTTTGGTGCCAAAATGACTTGTTTTGGTGCCAAAATAACTTGTTTTGGTGCCAAAATAACTTTGTTTGGCGCCAAAATGACTTTGTTTGTGGTAAAAGCACGTTGGTTTGTAGTAAAGACACGTTGGTTTGTGGTAAAAGCACGTTGGTTTGCAGTAAAAGCTCGTTGGTTTGCAGTAAAAGCACGTTGGTTTGCGGTAAAAGCACGTTGGTTTGGCACAAAAGCAGGTTGGTTTGTAGTAAAAGCAGGTTGGTTTGTAGTAAAAGCAAGTTGGTTTGTAGTAAAAGCAGGTTGGTTTGTAGTAAAAGCAAGTTGGTTTGTAGTAAAAGCACGTTGGTTTGTAGTAAAAGCACGTTAGTTTGCGGTAAAAACGAGTTGGTTTGGATCCAACAAAACGCCTGACCGAGCCGTGGGCGGAAGGGCGCGGGGCAGGAAGCCGTTGGTTGGGGGTTTGGGGGAACTGGTTCCCCCAAAAACTCTTAAAAAAGGCGCGAAGCGCCGATAAATCATTATAAAACAATGATTTATGCGGGGACAGGATAGTTCTTCTTGATACCAAAATGACTTGTTTTGGTGCCAAAATGACTTGTTTTGACGCCAAAATGACTTGTTTTGGCGCCAAAATGACTTTGTT
The DNA here is from genome assembly GCA_031280115.1 of Spirochaetaceae bacterium. Classification (GTDB taxonomy): domain Bacteria; phylum Spirochaetota; class Spirochaetia; order Treponematales; family Breznakiellaceae; genus JAITHW01. The sequence goes on from JAITHF010000240.1 coordinate 4,067, forward strand.
TGGCGCCAAAATGACTTGTTTTGGTGCCAAAATGACTTTGTTTGGTGCCAAAATGACTTTGTTTGGCGCCAAAATGACTTTGTTTGGCGCCAAAATGACTTTGTTTGGCGCCAAAACGAGTTGGTTTGTGGTAAAAGCACGTTGGTTTGCTAGCAAAATAAGTTTGTTTGCTAGCAAATAAAAGTTGTTTGCCAGCAAAATAAGTTTGTTTGCCAGCAAATAAAAGTTGGTTTGCTAGCAAAATAAGTTTGTTTGCCAGCAAATAAAAGTTATTTGCTAGCAAAATAAAGTTATTTGCTAGCAAAATAAGTTTGTTTGCCAGCAAAATAAGTTGCTTTGCTAGCAGGATAAACTATCCTGCCCCTGCATAACTCATTGTTTTATAACGAATTATCGGCGCTTCGCGCCTCTTTAAGAGAATTTGGAGGGTCATAGACCCTCCAAACCACCCCTCAAGGCTTCATGCGCTGCGCCCGTGCGCCATCGAAGCCCGCTGAGGCGCATCCTTCGGGGTTGTGACTAAAATTGCAAACCCTATCGCTACAAGAAGCACCTGAATCCCCCGCAGGGGGTATGTCCGGTTTTTCCGCTTGACTTTTTCCCCTGTTCAGAGTATTTTTTTATTATCTTAAACATAAATGTTTTCCGGCGGGCCCGGTAATCTTTGCGGTGTTTCAGAAAACATTCCCCGGTTGTGTAATGGTAGCACGGCAGACTCTGGATCTGCTTGTGGGGGTTCAAATCCTCCCTGGGGAATAAAGCGAGGCCCCTTCGTCTATCGGTTAGGACATGAGATTCTCAATCTTAAAAGAGGGGTTCAATTCCCCTAGGGGCTAACCGCCGGCGCTGCGCGGTCTAAGAAATAATCTGGCCGTCCCAGACCGGTTCCACCACCTCCGCAGGGCAGGCCCCTTTAAATTGGACACAGAAGCGCCGGCAAAACGCCGCTATCTCCCGGTGGGAGTGGTCGTGACAGATATGGGTAAGGTATATCCGCCGCGCCTTGAGCCGCGCCCCGGCCTCAAGAGCCTGCTGGAAACTGAAATGGGTCTCGTGTTCAAGCGCCCGAAGCCCCCCTATAATGGCAACCTCCGGCTGCCCGATAAGGCCAAACGACGGCTCCGGTATCATGCTCGTATCAGTAAGATACACCGCCTCCCTGTTCCCCGCCTCTCGTATCTTCCAGCCCAGAATATCAAGCGCCCCGTGCTTTACCGGTATGGGGGTAAAAACAAGCGCCCCTATAACAACCGGTTCCCCGGCCTCCCGCGTGATAATCCGGGGCTTGCCGCCGCCCTTTTGAGTTTCCTTAAACACGTACGAGAACCGGTCCCGCAGATCCTCAAGAGTCTGCCGGTTCCCGTACACCGAAAGCGGGCGCTCCCGGCACAGAGGGCGCACATCGTCAAGGCCGTGAAGGTGGTCCGCGTGGGAATGGGTGAGAAACACCCCGTCAAGCGCGGTAATCCCCGCGCCTACTGCTTGCAGCCGGAACTCCGGCCCGGTGTCAATCACGGCCAGTTCCCCGCGCGCGCCCTGTATATAGAGGGACGAGCGCATACGCCGGTCCCGCAGGTCGGAAGATTGGCATACGGCGCACTGGCACCCAATCACCGGAATACCATAAGAAGTTCCTGAGCCGAGAATCATAAGGCGCATGGAGTAAGTATGAACCAAAGGCCGCTTGTTGTATAGGGCGCCTTACCGCGCCGCAGCGAGGAGCGCGCCGGTTTTGGGGTCCCGCCCCTTGAACGCCGCCTCAACGAGCGCCCCAAAGCCAAGTGCGGGGCTTTGCATGTCCCCTTTCCCGCCAATAAGCAGTACCAGCCCCTGAGCCGAACAGCCGTACCTGCCGTACCTGCCGCCTCCGGTTGAAACCGGAAACGGGTCGGAGATAATCCGCACTGCCGCGCTTTCTGTTTTCCCCCCTGTTTTCCCCCCTGGTTTTCTCTCTTTTTCTTCAGGGCTCTCATGCGGCGGCGGCGCGGCCAAAAGAAAACTCAGCGTTGCCCGCGCCTTGGGTATGAGCGCGGCTTCCGCCAGGCTTTTAAGCGGGGCCGGCGCGTCAGCAGTGTCAAACGCGAAATGGCACCACTTATCTTCCGGCAAGGGGCAGCGCTCGTAGTGGGGGCAGGGCAGGATAGGGGCGTACCCCTGTTCTAAAAGGGCCCGGCGAACCAGGGCGATGAACGCGCCTGACTTAGGCACCCCGGGCTCGACCGCCAGAACCGCGCCGTTTTGGGAAGCGCGCCTTTTCAGGATGCCCGCGCTTGTACGGGCAAAGGCCGCAAAGGAGGCGCGGTCATAGCCGGACGCATCCCGCTCGTTGAACACGTTAAGCGCCGAAACCAGCGCGGCTTTCCCGCCGGCCAAAGGCGCGTCAATGGCCGCGCGGACGGCCTTCACCTGCCAGGGCGCGTCAGCGCCGGCCAGGGCGGTAAAGAGGGCTTTCCCCGCGTCAAGCATGGCGCCGGCTTTGTCCACGCACCGGAACTCAAGCGGCATAGAGCGCAGGTCAGGGCGGGACAGCCAGAGCGCCAGCGGCAGGGTGAGGGGGCCTGCGCCCAGGTCTGTTACCGCGCCGTAAGGGGCAAGGGGCAGCGGGAGGGACGGCAGGAGCCGGCACAGGCGGTACAGGTTCCAGGGCAGGAAATACCGCAGGTACGCCGAGCGCGCCTGCGGGCGGCTCAGGTAGGACGCGGGCCGTTCAGCCCGGGCCGACGTGAGCAGTTTGGACAGGGCAGCCACGTCTTTGGGCAGGGCTGGCCGGAAGCGGCGGGGTATAGGGAAGAGCCTGTCGATAAGCCGGAGAACCCGCTCAAGGCCGTCTCGGGTTTCCGGTGCAAGCGGCGGGAACAGCACGGCTAGCGGCGCCTCCCGCCGCGCTCCCCAGAGGGGCGGATCTCAATGGCCACCGGCACCAGAGAAAACCCCAGGTCCCGGCGGGCTTTATTCCGCAGGTACGACACGTAGGACTCGCTTACCGCTTGGGGGCGGGAGGCGAAAAAGACAAACTTCACCGGATTATCCGAAAGCTGGGTCCCGTATTTTATCTTGAACCGCGTCTGGGGTCCGACAGGCGGCGGGTATTCCTCAAGCCACCGCCGGAGCGCCTGGTTAAGACGGCCGGTTTCGACCCGCCTGATAAGCTGCCGGTACATCTTCACGCTGGTTTCAAGGAGGGTGTCAAGTCCGCTGCCGTTACGGGCGCTTATGGGGACAATCGGGGCGTATTCCATCTGGCCGAAGAAAAAGCGTATCCGGTCCGCCGCCGCCGCCGCCGCGTTTTTCACCTGCGGCACCGCGTCCCACTTGTTAAGCGCGAAGATAACGCCCCGCCCTTTTTCGTGGGCAAGGCCGGCGATTTTCTTGTCCTGTTCGGAAAACCCCTCTTGGGCGTCAATAATAAGAAAAACCACGTCCGCCTGTTCGATAGATTTAATGGCCCTGTTTACCGAGTAATACTCGATATTCTCGGTAACGTTGCTTTTCCGCCTGATGCCGGCGGTATCAAGCAGCCTGAAGTGCTGGTTCCGGAAGGAGAACGCCCCTTCCACCACGTCCCGGGTGGTTCCGGGCAGGGCGCTTACCAGGGAGGCCGCCGAAGAGGTGAGCCGGTTGGACAGGGTGGATTTGCCGGTATTCGGCTTTCCCAGCAGCGCCACGCTGATAGGGCGCTGGGAGTCGTCCGCCTCCACGCAGGAGAAATCCAGTTTAGCGGTGATGGCGCTTTCCAGTTCCCCTATATGGTCCCCGTGTTCGGCGGAGATCATATAGATACGGTCGAAGCCGTAGGAGAGGAGGTTCCAGGCGTCCTGTTCCCGCCGCCCCCCTTCGGTCTTGTTTACCGCCACCAGGGTACGGTCCCGGAAGGGGCGGAGCCTGAGGATAAACTCTTCGTCTTCGGGATAAATCTCGCCGGCTTCGAGGATAAGCACGATAAGGTCCGCTCCTGCGGCGGTTTCCACTGCCCGTTCTGTTACGAGGCTGTCCAGCCCCTGTTTTTCCAGCCTGAACCCGCCGGTATCAATAATCCTCACCGGTTTTCCGTTCATAAATATCTGGGCCGCCACAGGATCGCGGGTCACCCCCGGAGTGGGGTCCGTGATGGCCCGCCGCTGGTGCGCCAGCCGGTTAAACAGGGTGGATTTGCCTACGTTGGGCCTTCCCACCAGCGCCACTGCCGGAACATTCCGGTATTTTTTAGCGCGATCGAATTCCATTGCGCGACTCCTGCGCTGAGGGCTTTTTTGCCTCGTGCCAGCCGCCGGCGCTGCAAGCGGCGGCGCGGGACCGGTGCCGGCCTCCAGCGTAGGTACACTCTAGCATATCACGCCCTCCCTCCGCCACCCCCGAAGGGGGGATTCACGTGCTTCCTGTTGCGAGCAGGTTTGCAATTTTAGTCACAACCCAGAAGGATGCGCCTCATCGCGCTTTGATAACGCACGGGCGCAGCGCAGGAAGCCTTTAGCGGGGGTTTGGGGGAACTGGTTCCCCCAAATTCTCTTAAAGAGGCGCGAAGCGCCGGCAGCCTCCGGCTGTTTCAGCAGCCGTCGTTTGCACTATGAGCCGCGAACCATGAAGCGCCGGCAGCCAAAGGCTGTTCCCTTACGGGAAGTTCGCAAAAAAATACGCGAACCATGAAGCGCCGGTAAAAAAGCCCAAATTCGGCTTGAAAAACTATTGGATAGGTGGTATTATTTTTTCATAATGAAACCTATTATGACGGCAGCGTTCCCGTTA
>JAITHF010000254.1 GCA_031280115.1 Spirochaetaceae bacterium
CAGTTCCCCCAAACCCCCATTCAAGGCTTCCTGCCTCGCGCCCGTGCGCTATCGAAGCCCGCTGAGGCGTTGCTTCTGGGTTGTGACTAAAATTGCAAACCCGCTCACCGCAAGAAGCACCTGAATCACCCGCAGGGTGTGAAACAGCCTCCGGCTGTTGACGGGGGGGATGGTTTTTAGTATAGTAAAAAAGTAAAAAAATAAAAAACAAAAAATAGCGCGTCTTATTCATAAGGAAAAGCAGTATGCCTAAAATCGAAGTAAACGAAGAACTTTTTTATACCCTGGCAGAGCGCCGCTTTGATACGCCCCAATCCCTCGAAGAAGCTCTGACAGCCGCCAAAGCCGAACTTGACGGGGATTCAGATAAAACCCTCCCGCCTTCCCAGCGAACCTTGAAAATAGAACTCAATGATACCAACCGCCCGGACCTCTGGAGTACCGCAGGATGCGCCAGGCAGCTGCGGGTTTACGCAGGGCGCGGAATCCCTGATTACCCCTTTTTCTCATCCCCCGCCTGCCCCAACTCCCCGAACCCCCCTCAGCACACGGTAATCGTTGAAGAAGCGGTGCGGCCTGTGCGCCCCTTTCTGGCGGGCTTTATTGCAGGCGGCAAGGAAATTACTGATCCGGCCCTTAAAGACATGATACAGACCCAGGAAAAATTAGCATGGAACTTCGGGCGCAAAAGGCGGACCGTTTCCCTGGGGCTTTACCGTACCTCCCTCCTGGCCTGGCCCCTTATCTATACGGCGGTTGATCCGGACTCGGTTTCTTTCACGCCCCTCCAGTGGGAAACCCCCCTTACCCTGCGGGAGATACTCAAGCAGCACCCTAAAGGAAAAGAATACGCCTTTATTCAGGAGCATGAACCGCTTCACCCGCTGCTGCAAGACTCAAAGGGCCGGGTGCTCTCCTACCCGCCTATTATCAATTCCGCCGACCTCGGCGCGGTGCAGGCAGGGGATAGGGATGTTTTTGTGGAGGTTACCGGCACGGATATGCCGTCAGTGTTCCTCTCCGCTTCGATTATGGCCTGCGACCTTGCGGACCAGGGGTATACTATCGCGCCTGTAGCAATAGAATACGCCTATGACACCCCCTTCGGCAGGCGCTGCGTTACGCCGTATTATTTCCAAGAGCCGGTGTTCTGCTCTTTCGAGCGTATAAAGCGGCTTCTGGGGGAAGGCTTAGACGGCCCGGCCTGCAAAGCGGCCCTGGGGAACATGGGGGTCCGCGCTGACATTACCCGCGCTTCCGAGCGGGGGGATATGCTTGAACGGGGCGGGGTTCTTGCGTACCCGCCGCCGTACCGCAATGATTTCCTCCACGCCGCGGACGTGGGGGAAGACGTGATGATAGGGCGGGGGCTTGGGTCGTTTACCCCCCGCAGGCCCGGGGATTTTACCGTGGGACGGCTGAGCCCGATTACCTTGTTCAGCCGCACGGTGAAAGAACTGCTGGCCGGCATGGGGTATCAAGAGATGCTGTATAATTATCTGGGTTCCCGCAAAGACCTGGTTGACCGGATGGGCTCTGACGGGAGCCGGATTATCCGCGTGGCCAATCCTATGACCGAAAACTATGCGTATGTGCGGGACAGCGTTCTCGCTTCCCTGCTTATAAGCGAGTCCGTGTCAGGGCACGCCGCCTATCCCCACAAGATATGCGAAATCGGCAAGGTGGCCTACCGGGATCCCCAGGAACGGGACGGCACCCGCACCAGGCAGCACGCCGGCTTTCTCGCCGCCGACCGGGATGCAACGTTTAATACCGCGTCGGCCCAGATACAGACCTTGTTTTATTATCTTTCCCGAAGCTACCAGGTGGAGGAGGCTCAAGACCCGCGCTTTATACCGGGGCGCGCCGCCGCAGTGCGCTATAACGGCGCCCGCGTCGGGGTGTTTGGGGAAATCCACCCGCAGGTGCTTGAGAACTGGGGCGTTGCGGTGCCGTGTATTGCCGGCGAGATCGACCTTGACGCGCTTTTATAAGAGGGGCGGCGGATGATACAGCTCTTGTTCTTCCTGCGGTTTAAGACCCAGCTCCGCCGCACCAGGCCGGAAGTGGTGAGCCTCCTTGAAAAGACGGTGGTAAGCATTATCGAGTCCGCAGGCGGCGCGGCTGACACCAAGCACCGGGTCATTACCGGTTCCTTTGACGAGCAGTCCTTAGGGGTATGGCTGACGATTATTACGGTGCTGGAATCAATTCTGGCGGCAGTCGAAACCGTGGCGCCTGAGTTATACGGCTATACCCTCGTGGTGGGGCGGGATATTTCGGATTACGAGATCCTGCCGCTGTGCAGCACCCTGACGGTCAAATCCTCCGGCGCGGGTATCTGGTGCGCCCCTTCAACACAGCTTCCGTTAAGCCCGTACAGCGCTATCGAAGAGAAACTTCCCTCCGGCCTTGAGGCCGGGGGCGCCGGGCCCCCGCCGGAACACGCCCTTGCGGAAGGATACGCCCGTCTGAGGATTAACGCCGGCCTTGCGGGGAAAGAGCGGGTGAAAGCGCTGTTTCCGTTCCGGGAAAAAATCCTGCGCCTTATCTGTTACGGCGCCCACCGCAGCGCGGCGCTGGTAAGCCCTGAGTTTACCGGGAAACGGGACGGCATCTACCGGTTCTGCGCCGAAACCCTTGGGGACATCCCGCCTTTGGTTCTGCGCTTCGGCGCGCGGAACGGCATCGGCTGTTTCGCGGACCTCTATACGCCCCGTATCCGCTCGCTTATCGCGGATCAGGGGGAAGCGCCGGCTGAGCTGGACGCGCTGGCCTTTTACCTGTTCCGGGAGCGCCTTATGGAAGAGTATTCTGACTATGTTATCCAAAAAGCCCGGTCTTTCTTCCAGAAACTCCTTGCCGCCTATATCAGCGCGGTGCAGCGGCAAAAGGCCATCCCTGTGCTTGTGCTTGAAAAACTGCATTACGCTGACAAGACCGGCGCGGATCTCTGCCTTGAGGCCCTTAAAAACCCGCCGCATAAAAAAGACCTCCTTGTGTACGGCACTTTCTCGTACCAGCCGTATCCGGAGGAGGGCGGGGGCCCTCCCGGGGCGCAGCCTTTCGACGCTGCAAGCATTGAGGAAAAACTGCAGCCCTGGAAAGGGATACTCCCCCGGACCATCACGTTTACCCCTGAAGAATGCCCGGCCCCGCAGGTTCCCGCTATGCCCCAGGACCTTTGGGAAATAGCCTGCGCGGTTACGGTCCTGGGGCGTTATTTTCCGGGTTTTCTGTTTCCCCAGCTCTTTGAAGAGGAAGAAAAAAAGTCCTCGGTCCTGCTCCGGGCCTTTGGGATCCTCTTTGACCTGGGGGTCATAGACCGCATTGAGGACCCGTCGCCCCGGATACCCCGCTTTGCCGAGGCTGCTGAAATAAAACTGGGGGAACGCAAAGAACGGATACACGCGTTCGCCCGGAACCGCCTTCTTGCCTGGGTCATGGCCGGCAAACTGCGCCCCAGTTTCAGCCTCCTTGAGATTCTCGCTGATTTAGGCGGGAAAGGGGGGGATAAACTCATCCTTGAAGCGGTGTATCAGGACGTGATAAACGGAACGGTTAAGGGCATAGAAAAGGCCGCGGCGGAACGCCGCTTTGAATCGGTGGTGGGGTCAGATAAAAGCCCGGCGCTGCACTACATCTTTACCACCCTCAAGGCGCTTATTCACGGGAAAGAAAAGGATATACGGGAGGCGTTTCGAAAGATCCCCCCAAAAGGCGGTTTCTTTTCCTGCTATACTATCCAGATTCTCGCCAACCTTACCAGCTATTATCTGGGGATAAAACAGTTCGATAACGCCCTTGACACTATAAAAGAGGCCATGCTTATCGGGCAGAATCAGAAACAGGGCATAGCCCAGGTGTACCGGCTCTTTTCGCTGGTGAATATATCCAAACAGCAGGTGGGGGACTCGCTTGATTATATGTCCTTCGCGGTGGATAACGCGGAGAAATCAGAGCGGTTTGACGAACTGGCTGTAGCGTCCTATTACGCTGCGGAGGCCCAGTTCCTCTTCGGCAACCTTTCTAAAGCCGAACACCTTGCGCTCAAAGCCGAGCAGACCGCCCGCGCGTCAAAGCGCCCGGGATGGCTTGACCGCGCCCGCTTTCTGCGGGGGAAACTCCGGTTTGAGATAGGCCATTATAAGGACGCCCTTTCGGTTTTCGCGGCGCTGCGGAAAGAACCCTCCGGGCCCCTTTCCGAAGACATGGAGGCGTCCCTGGCCGCGTGGGCCTACCGTACTGCCGTGTACGCCGGCGCCGGGGATTTTTCCCGTGCAAGCCCGGCGGTTCCGGGGCCTGACGGGTTTCTCTTTGAGATAGAAGCGGCGTATATGACCGGAAACTACGAAAAGACCCTTGCCTTGACCCGCCGGCCCCTGCCTGCTTTTCCGGAATCTGACTTTCTCTATACCGAGCGCCCTGACTGGCGCAGCGGCTTCGCCCAAGGGGAGCTTTTGCTCCTGTCCCCGAAGGAGCTGTGGGAGCGGATGATCTTTGATTACCGCTGCCTTGCCCTGTGCCGCCTTCCCGCGTTCCAAGAGGAGCGGGAACAGGTGATAAAGCAGATGCAGCGGTTCACCCGGGACGTGCTTGTCCCTGACACTGACCCAAACGATATTTTTCATTTTTATGTGTATTACCGTATTCTGCTTGAGTCCTCGGCCTCTGAAATCGACCGCAACACCGCGATAAGCATGGCGTTCAGGCGGCTCCAGCGGCGGGCGAACCGCATAGACGACATGGAAACCAGGCGGGTTTTTCTCAACCTCCACTACTGGAACAGCACCCTAAGCGCCGCGGCAAAAGAACACAAACTCATATAGCCTTAAAAAAAGGCGGCGGCAGGTAAAGCAAATACGGCGCTTCAGGCTGTATATACTCGTATGAACGGTATATGCGCCTTAGCGCTCCTTGCGCTTTTCGTATCCTGCGGCGGCCAGTGGCAGGTTCCCTCGTATCAAGTCGTGCTGCCTCCCGTGCCTGAATCCTGGAACGCGCTGCTGGGCGAACCGGACTGGCGCCTTGAATGGATAAACCCTGAGGGGGCGCGGGAAAACTGCCTGGTCCGCGGGTACGCGGCGCCGCGGATACAGGTCCTTGAGACCTGGGCCACGCCGGTTTCAGCCTATCCGTTTTGGGATAACGCGCCGGCGGAAACCATGAAGGGCGCCGGCGGCATCTTTCCCTTTGACGCCTCAGGCGGCCTGCTCTGTTTAAGCTGGCAGGGCGGCGTTGAGGCGGCGCTGTATCGGGAACTTGCCAGAGCCGGCGGGGGGGAGGCTGCGGGAACCCCCCGGTATCCCCAGTATTTTAACTGGCCCCGGTTTCGGGAGGTTCTTGCTGAGCGGCAGGGGGAGGATCTTTGGCTTGTGGACTGGCAGGGGCTGGCCGAAAAAACTGCCCGGTCCGGTTTTGACCGGCGCCGGGTGGCGGCGGCGGCGCGGGAGCCCTTTGACCTTCCCATTGAGCACGAGGGTTTTTGGATAAGCGCCTCCCCGTTCGCAAAGCCCCTATACCAGTCATCCGGCGCCGCTTTGACTCTTAATCTGTGCGGCCTGGTCGAAACCTACCTTTCATCCGCAGGCATACTGCGCTGCTCCAAGGCCGCCTGGGTCATCACCCCCTGCGGGGGATTCACGTGCTTCCTGCGGTGAGCGGGTTTGCAATTTTAGTCACCCCCTGCGGGGGATTCAGGTGCTTCTCGCGGTGAGCGGGTTCGCAATTTTAGTCACAACCCCGAAGCAACGCCTCAGCGGAATTCGCAAACGCACGGGCGCAACGCAGGAAGCCCCCCTGCGGGGGGTTCACGTGCTTCTTGTAGCGATAGGGTTTGCACGTTTAGTCACCCCCTGCGGGGGGTTCACGTGCTTCTTGCGGAGGGAGGGTTTGCAATTTTAGTACAACCCAGAAGCGGAGCCTCATCGCGCTTCGATAGCGTGAGCAGCGCAGGAAGCCTTGAGTGGGGGTTTGGGGGAACTGGTTCCCCCAAATTCTCTTTAAGAGGCGCGAAGCGCCGATGAGTCATTATACCATAATGATTTATCTGGGGACAGGATAGTTTTTCTTGAC
>JAITHF010000273.1 GCA_031280115.1 Spirochaetaceae bacterium
AAAACCCTGCGGGACGCGGCCAAGGCGCTGGCAAAAAAGATAGAGCCGAAAGTCTACGAGTACGGCTTCCTGCGGGAATAGGGCGCTATGAATAAAGAGAACCGTGAAAGAACAGGCTCTTTCTTTACGCCGAAAATCTGGGCGGACAAATCGAAAGGCTATTTGGCCGCGGCTTGCATGGCGCAGGCGCAAGGGGACAGAGCAGGCGCAAGGGCGCGGCGCAGGAAGCCGTTGGTTGGGGGTTTCAGGTGCTTCTTGCGGCGGGCGGGTTTGGGGGTTTAGTCACAACCCAGAAGCGGCGCCTCAGCGGAATTCGATGGCGCACTTGCTCAAAGCACGTCGCACTTATGGGTGGTTTGGAGGGTCTATGACCCTCCAAATTCTCTTAAAAGAGGCGCGAAAGCGCCGATAATTCGTTATACCATAATGCGTTATTTGGGGACAGAGCAGGCGGGAGGGCTTGACGAGGCCGGAAGGCGCTGGTAGTATGGCGCTTATGACGCAGGGGCGCCCCTGCACGGCGCGGGGAGGTATCCGCACGGCGCGGAGATGTATCCGTGCAGCGCGGAGATGTATCCGTGCAGCGCGGAGATGTATCCGTGCAGCGCGGGGATGCCCCCGCGTGGCAAAGGGGCGCCCCCGCAGGGCGCGGGGGCGCCCCCGCACGACAAAGGGGCGCCCCCGCGGGGCGCGGGGGCGCCCCCGCACGACAAAGGGGCGCCCCCGCACGACAAAGGGGAGCCCCCGCGAGGCGCGGGGGAGCCCCCGCGAGGTACGGGGGAGCCCCCGCGAGGCGCGGGGGAGCCCCCGCGAGGTAAAGGGGCGAAGCCCCGCACGATACAGGAGCCCCTGTACAGGGGCTGTAATTCTTTACCCTATAAGGAGTTTAAAAAAATATGAGCAAACAAAAAGACTGGCTCCCGCACGTAAGGACGCTGATGCTTATCATGGCCCGGGTGTGGGAAAACGCCCTCGCCTTCAAGGGGGGGTCATGGGGTATCCCGAACACGGTTATCACCGCGCTCCACGACCTTATTAACGCGGCACAGGACGCGCTTGACCAGGCGTCCCCGGCGCTCCGCACGCCGGTACTCACCGCCAGGGTGAACGCCGCCTTTGCCGCCCTTGAAGCGCACATAACGACTATTGAAACAGCCGGAGGCTGCCGGCGCTTTCGCGCCTCTTTTAAGAGAATTTGGGGGCTTTTTTACCGGCGCTTCATGTCTCGCGTATTCTTTTGCGAACTCCGCGCAAGGGAACAGCCTGCGGCTGCCCCCAAACCCCCGCTAAAGGCTTCCTGCCCTGCGCCCGTGGGCTATCGAATTCCGCTGAGGCGCCGCTTCTGGGTTGTGACTAAAATCGCAAACCCTCCCGCCGCAAGAAGCACGTGAACCCCCCGCAGGGGGCTTCCTGCGCTGCGCCAGTGCGTTTGCGAATTCCGCTGAGGCGCCGCTTCTGGGTTGTGACTAAAATCGCAAACCCGCTCGCTACAAGAAGCACGTGAATCCCCCGCAGGGGGTTAGCCGAAACGGCCTGAGATGTAGGCTTCAGTGCGCGTGTCTTGCGGATTGGTAAACAAGGCTTTAGTGCTGCCGTACTCGATAAGCTCCCCTAAGAGAAAAAAAGCGGTCCGGTCGCTCACCCGCGCCGCCTGATGCATCGCGTGGGTTACGAGTATAATGCTGTACTCCTGCTTGAGCTCCCCGATAAGTTCCTCGATCCTGCCGGATGCAAGGGGGTCAAGGGCGCTTGTGGGCTCGTCCATAAGCACAATCTCAGGCTCCATTGCCAGGGTTCTTGCAATGCACAAACGCTGCTGCTGCCCGCCGGACAAACTCTGGGCGGGCTTTTTAAGCCGGTCTTTCACCTCCTCCCAAAGGGCCGCTTTTTTAAGGGAAACCTCCGCGGCCTCCGCCAGCCTCCCCTTGTCCCGCAGCCCCTGCATCCGCTTGCCGTATACCACGTTATCGAAAATACTCATGTTAAAAGGGTTGGGCTTCTGAAACACCATCCCCACCCGGGTACGCAGCTCGGTTACGTCTATTCCGCCTGTATAGATGTTAATCCCCTCCAAAAGGACTTCCCCCTGCACGCGGCACTGGGGAATAAGGTCGTTCATCCGGTTGAATACCCGCAGGAACGTTGATTTGCCGCACCCTGAAGGCCCGATAAGGGCGGAAACTTCCTTGCGGCCAAGGGAAAAGTTGATTTTTTTAAGCGCCTGAGTCTCGCCGTAAAACAGGTCGAGCCTCTGCACCTCAAGTTTGTTCATCCGGTCTCCGCCCATGCGGGCCCCCTCCTATTTTCTGAAACACCGGGCGATTATTTTAGCGCCGGTATTGATGATAACCACCAGCATAATGAGCGCCGCCGCCGTGGCAAAGGCAATGCCGAAATCATCCGGGCGTACCGCTTCTTTGGTTAAATAATAGAGATGGACCGTGAGGGTCCTGCCGGAATCAAAGACGGATTTCGGGATATTCCGGGCAATCCCCACGGTAAGCAGCACCGGCGCGGACTCCCCCGCCGCGCGCCCTGCCGCCAAGACCGCGGCAGTGAGGATTCCCGGGAGGGCTTCAGGAATAACGATATGGGTAAGGGTCTGGAATTTGGTGGCCCCCAAAGAGAGGGAGGCTTCCCGAAAACTCGCCGGGATTGTTTTAAGGGATTCTTCTACGGTCCTTATGATAACCGGCAGCAGCATCACGCTCAGGGTCAGGGCGCCTGAGATGACCGACTGGCCGAGCTTAAAAAACCGGCAGAAGAGGAGGAGGCCGAACAGCCCGTACAGTATAGAGGGGATGCCCGCCAAGGTCTCAACGGCAAGGCGGAGCAGCTTTATCCATTGAGGGCTGCCTGCGTACTCATTGAGGAACACCGCGGTCATAACCCCCACCGGAAGGGCGATGGCAAGAGACAGGAGCACCACATAGAGGGTGGTGAGTATCATGGGGAAAATCCCGCCGGCCTGGGCCGGGCGCAGGAGAAAGCCCAGGGAGAAATGCCCCGCGCCGGAGGCGAGGATATACGCAAGGATACAGACCAAAAGCGCCCCTACTCCGGCAAACGCGGCTGCCATAATCCCGTAGAGGAGGGAGTCGGCAATGCGCCGCCTGCGCTGTTGTTTCACGGGCTTTCTCCTCCCCCTAGGCTTCCGCGCTGCGGCGCATCCATAGGATAAGGCTGTTCAGCCCCAGAATAAGGGCAAACAGGGTTATGCCAATGGAAAACAGCATTTCGCTGTGCCGGCCCTGGGCGTACCCCATTTCAAGGGCGATCGTGGCGGTGAGGGTCCGCACGCTGTCAAGGGGGCTGCGGGGCAGTTGGGAAGAATTGCCCGCAACCAGAATGACCGCCATAGTTTCCCCTACGGCCCGGGAGATGCCCAGAACAACGCCGGTGAAAACGCCGGACCCGGCGTGGGGCAGGACCACATGCCAGGCGGTCTGCATCTTGGTGGCCCCCAGGGCGAGGCTTGCTTCGCGGTACGGGCGGGGGACCGCCCGCAGGGATGTTTCGGTGATAACAATGACCGTGGGAAGGAGCATCATTGCCAGAACCAGCATGGCCGAAACCATGCCGTTCCCTGACGGCGCCTGAAAGATCTGTTTTACCCCCGGGACGATCACCATGAGGCCGAAGAACCCGTATACCACCGACGGGATGCCCGCAAGGATTTCGACGCCGCTCCGCATGACTGCCGCGGCTTTCTCCGAAAGGAACTCAGCGAGAAAGAGGCCGCACAGGACCGCCGGAGGCATCCCCAGCAGAATAGCCCCAAGGCTTACGAGAACAGTGCCGGCGATCATGGGAAGGATACCGTAGACTTTGTTATAGGCAGGCCGCCAGTCAAGGCCGAACAGAAAGGCCCCTATCCTGTAGGCCGGCTCGGGCATGATCACGTGCACCTTCTGTTCCAGCCCGGCTGCGGCGCCGCTGTAGCTCAGGGTGTAGACAAAGGCTTCAGGGTTCGTGAGTTTCCCCCCCTCATAGCCGGTAAAGACCGGCGCCTCCCCGGGGGCGCAGGTGAACGACAGGGCGCGGGGCCCCCCCTTTCCGCTAAAGGCTATGGATACGGCGGACGCGCCGGCAGGGACCGGTATAAAACCGGTATGGCTGGGATATACCCTGCCGTTTACCGTGATTTCCGCCACCCCCTCGGTAACGATCCGTATGTCCGGCGCGGTGGGCAGGAGGAACGGCGCGCTTCCCTGGGCCAGCACGAAAAGCAGGATAGCCCCCAGAGCCAGCACCGACACTAGAGACGCCGCCATAAAGAGGCGGGCGAAGAAAACATCTGTCTTTCTTTTATCCATTGCTTCTTTCTCTCTATTTTTCTGCCGGCGCGGGGGTCTGGCGGGCGAGGCGGACGAGGCGGCGTATCTTGTTCCGGTCTTTGACCCCGCCTGTTTCCGCGCCGCTGCTGACGTCTACGCAGTAGGGCCCAAGGGACAGCGCTTCGGCTATGTTGTCCGCCGTGATGCCCCCGGCCAGGAACCAGGGCGCCTTGATTTCGGCTTTTAACGCTGCCAGGGCTGACCAGTCAAAGGCCGCGCCGCTTCCCCCTTTCCCGCTGTCAAACAAGAGGTAATCCGCGCCGGCCTCTACGTCCCCGGCCTCAAGGCGCGGCGCCGGGCCGCCTCCCCGCACCGCCTTAATCACCGGCAGGGCGCAGCGTTGTTTGAGCGCCTTAATGTAGGCTTGGTTCTCGCCGCCGTGGAGCTGTACTGCCTGGATGACCCCGGCGCCCCAGAGGGAAACAATGTCCCCTATCTCGGCGTTCACAAACACCCCGACCGGCACGATACCCTCTGCAAGGCCGGCGCGGAGCGCCTTTGCCCGGGCCGCCGAGACCTGGCGGGGGCTTGGGGCGAACACAAAGCCAATATAGTCCGGCCCGGCTTGGTTGACAAAATCAATGTCCTGCTCCCGAAAGAGCCCGCAAATCTTTATACGCCCCACCGCCGCACCGCCTCCGCCCTATTCCTGGGTAAAAATTTCCGCAATGTTATAACAGTAATCCCCCAGCTGCTCCACCCGCCGCACCAGATCGATAAAGACCAGCTCGGTTTTGAGGTCTTGGCCGGCTTCGATGCGCTTGCGCCCCAGTTTACGGAGTTTATCCCTTGACTTGTCTATGGCGTTCTCCATCTCTTCGGCCCGGGCGGTCTCTTCTTTGGCCAGCGGGGACCCCAGGTGCTCCCGGGTAAACGTGAGAAAGGCTTCCACCAAATCAAGATAGGGGGTAAGGGCTTCCATTTCTTTCCGCTTAAAAACCATGTTTTTCTTTGCGCTCCGCTGGAAGATGAGGCCGATACCGTAACAGTCGTCGGTCATTTCTTCAAGGATGACGATAATCCGCAGGAGCTTTGACACCCGCGCCTCTGATTCAGAACTGAGGCGGGTGCGGGTGCAGGCGATAAGAAACTGCATAAGTTCCTCCCGCATCTGGTCCGCCCGCTCTTCCTGCCGGGCCAGTTCTTCCACTAAGGCTTGGGCCGCGCTTTCCCGCGCCGGATCGGTCTGGGGCGCTTCGAGGGCCGCTTTTATCTGCGCGTACATAGCGGCAGCAAGGGCCGCCATGTCCCGAATCTCTTTCTCCGCTCTGGGGATGTTGAGTTCAGGAGTGTCCCGCATGGAGCCTGAGCGGTATACCAGTTTATAGGGCGCGCCGTCAGAGGCTTCCGCTGTTTTGTCCGTATCCTTCACCAGCAGGGATACCAGTTTCGCAAAGGGCTTGACAAAGGGGAAGAATAAAACCGTGTTCATCACGTTAAAGACCGTATGGAGCATCGCAAGGTGGGCGGTAACGGAGTCTTTTACAGAGCCGGGGGCAACCAAGTCAACCAGCGCCATAAGGGGCCGGAAAAGCGCCAGGGCAAAGACGGTTCCGATAACGTTAAAAAGGATATGCACCAGCGCCGCCTGCCGGGCGGCGGTTTTCGTGCCGATAGCGGCCAGGGCCGCGTCAATGGTGGTGCCGATATTGGCGCCCAGGATCATGGCGCCGGCCATTTCGTATGTAACCAGCCCCCCGTGGGCAAGGGTGAGGATGATCGCGGTGGACGCGCTTGAGGAATGGACGATAACCGTTACCGCAAAGCCGATGCCCGTGCCGGCGAGGATGGACAGGGCGCCTAAATCCGCCAGGGACGCCATAAAGCGCAGGTTGTCTGCGGACACGGGGGGCATGGATTTGGTGAGAAAATCAAGCCCTAGAAAGAGGATGCCGAATCCCAGCAGCACTTCCCCAAGGCTCTGGTTCTTTGATTTAACGGTGCTGACAATAAAGCCCAGCCCCACTGCCGGCAGCGCCAGCGCCGAAACGCTAAAAGAGAAGCGCATAAGCGAGACCACCCAGGCGGTAATCGTGGTGCCGATATTGGCGCCCATAATGACCCCGATGGACTGGGTGAGGGTGAGAATACCGGCGTTGACAAAGGATACGGCCATGACGGTGGTGGCTGACGAAGACTGGATGATGGCGGTAACCGCGCAGCCGGTGATAATACCGCTTAGGCGGCTGCCGGTCATAAGCGCCAGCACCCGGCGCATCTTGGACCCTGCGGCCTTCTGGATTCCCTCGCTCATAATTTTCATGCCGTACAGGAAGAGGGCGAGGCTGCCTATAATACGAAATACGGTGCCCATAACCGGTTATCGCCCTTCGGTCAGATCAGACGGGTCAAGGAGCAGGACCTGGCCGCTGCCCCGTTGGGTGATAATCAGCATATCTCCTTGGAAATTAACCGCCGCATAGGGATGTACCGGCACTTCTGAGCGGGACTGGCGGGCAAGGTTCGTGTCAAAGCGTCCGAGAAACCGGTTTCCGCCGGAGGCGATGATCGCGTAGAGCCATGCGCCTTTTGCCCAGAGGAGGCTTTCAGGGGCAATCTCGTCGGCGCCTTCTTTCTTTATTTCAAGGGTGTCCGCATCGATTTCGATAAGGCGCATCGTACTGCCCTGGCTTGCTAAGGCGATAATTTTATTATCAATAAAGGTAACAGTCCGGATATTCACGTTGTTCGCCCGGGAGCGGCGCAGTTCCGCCGCGCTTGAAGGGTGTACTTTCACCACCGAACCCATCGAGGTCTGGCCGGTGATAATCATGCCGATAATGCCCAGCCCCCCGCCGTCTTCGCGCACCACAAACCCTCCGCTTCCGCTGTCATCCCCGCCGCCTGCGCCATCGCCGTCCCCGTCTCCGCCGCCTGCAAGAGCGTCTGCGCTGCCGGTATCGCCATCGTCCCCATCGTCCCCGCTGCCGCCGCCGTCCCCGGCGCCTGCAAGCGCGCCTGCCCTGCCGGTATCGCCATCGCCGCCATCGCCCCCGTCAGCGCCGCCGCCGTCTCCGCCGCCTGCAAGCGCGCCTGCCCTGCCGGTATCGCCGTCCCCGCCGCCGTCCCCGTCCGCGCCGCCATCGTCCCCGCCGGCGCCGCCGTCTCCGTCCCCTGCGCCTGCAAGCGCGTCTGCGCTGCCGGTATCGCCATCGTCCCCATCGTCCCCGCTGCCGCCGCCGTCCCCGGCGCCTGCAAGCGCGCCTGCCCTGCCGCCATCGCCGTCCCCGCCGCCGTCCCCGTCCGCGCCGCCATCGCCGTCTCCTGCGCCTGCAAGCGCGCCTGCGCTGCCGGTATCGCCGTCCCCGCCATCGCCCCCTGCAAGGCCGCCGCCGCCGCTCTCTTCAAGAAGCGTCTGCCGGTCTTGCGCCGCCTCAGCGCGTTTCTGTTCCGCGAAATCCTCGGCTTTCTGCGCCGCTTCCCGTTCCGCTGCCAGCGCCGCCGCCCGGTCAGCCAGTTCTTTGGCGCGCCGTGCGGCTTCCGCGTCCCGGGCCGCCGCGTCCCGGGCGCTGAGGGCGTCCCGTTCCCGCTCAAGCCGTTCCCGTTCCGCTGCCAGCGCCGCCTGTTCCGCGGCTAAGCGGGCTTCTTCCGCGGCAATGGCCTCCCGCCTGCGCCGGGCCGCTTCTTCCGCTTCAGCGGCTTCCCGGTCTTTAAGCCCTGCCATAGCGTTCCGCTGGTCCGCGCCTGCGCCGCCGTCTTTACGCATCTCGTCAATAACTCGGGGGTCGGTTAATGACGAGGTGTCAAGGGCGCTTGCGGATCCGGCGGCGGCGTTCCGCAGGGGGATAACCATGAGGGTTCTGCCGGGCCATTCGCTAAAGCGGGTGGAAAGGCCGGCCCGTTCAGGCGCGAGGGAGCGGGTGACGGCTCTTTTATACGCGCCGTTAAAATACCCTGCGTTTCCCCGAAACACCGCGTTATATATAGTAATATATTCAGCAAGAAGGGTAGCGTCCGCAGCGGAGTAGGCATAGGCGCTCTCAAGGTAGCCTTGGATGATAAGCCGTAAGTTTCTGATATGATCCACTCCCGCGCCGGGCCCAAGGCCGAAAATATCCGCGTCAAGGCTGCTGCCTTCAGGGGGCGTTACTGAGTGGATGACGAAGTAGCGGGCATCAGCGCCGCTGCGGGCCGCGCCGCCGCGCACTGCCGCGCCCAGTTGGGTTCCTATGGCTCGAATTTGCGCTCTTGTGTCAATGCGGGTATTCGGCCCGGTATAATTCTGGAACTCTACCTGCCCCTGCCCCTTTTGAAGCTCGTCAGTATTCACTTGGGCAGGGAGGGGCGCGGTTGACGCAAGCCCCCACACTACCCCTAAAAGAAGCCGCGCCAGTCCGTGTTTGGCAGCCATACCATCCTCCTTGGGTGGAACCGTCAGATCCGTTGGGCATCAGGTTCTTGATGTTCCCACTATACTATCAAAAGATTTCCTAAATCAACCCCCTGCGGGGGATTCAGGTGCTTCTCGCGGTGAGAGGGTTTGGGGGTTTAGTCACAACCCTGAAGGATGCGCCTCAGCGGAATTCGACAGCGTTAGCGGCTCAAAGCATGAAGCCCCCTGCGGGGGATTCAGGTGCTTCTTGTAGCGAGAGGGTTCGCAATTTTAGTCACAACCCAGAAGCGGCGCCTCAGCGGAATTCGAGAGCGTTAGCGGCTCAAAGCATGAAGCCCCCTGCGGGGGATTCAGGTGCTTCTCGCGGTGAGAGGGTTTGGGGGTTTAGTCACAACCCAGAAGCGGCGCCTCAGCGCGCTTTGATGGCGTTAGTAGCGCTGCACATGTCGCACTGGTTGGGGGTTTGGGGGCAGCCGGAGGCTGTTTCAGCAGCCGTCGTTTGCACTATGAGCCGCAAAACAGGAAGCGCTGATAAAAAAGCCCCCAAATTTCATTATAAAAGCGCAAGCGCAGCGCAGCGCTCATAACCGAACAGCCTGCGGCTTTCAGGGCGCGGGGAGGTATCCGCAGGGCGCGGATGTAAGGGGGCAGGGCAAGCGGAAGGGCGCGGCGCAGGAAGCCTTTATGGGGGGTTTGGGGGGTCTATGACCCTCCAAATTCTCTTCAAAAGCGCAAGCGCAGCGCAGCGCTCATAACCGAACACCCTGCGGGTGCTTCAGTGACTCAAGGTACGGCAGGCCGGGTTTCCGGTGCAGTGCTTGCATGATGTAACGCCTCAGCGGA
>JAITHF010000285.1 GCA_031280115.1 Spirochaetaceae bacterium
GGTTCCGCGTGTACGCGCAAAGGTTCCGCGTGTACGCGCAAAGGTTCCGCGTATACGCGCAAAGGTTCCGCGTATACGCGCAAAGGTTCCGCGTATACGCGCAAAGGTTCCCGCGTGAAAGGGAAAACTTGTTTTGCCGGCAAATAAACCGGTCTTCCTGCCGCGCTTGGTTGGTATGGTATGAATTATCGGCGCTTCGCGCCTCTTTAAGAGATGTGGAGGGTCATAGACCCTCCACACCACCCCTAAAGGCTTCCTGCTTCGCGCCCTTTCGCCTGCGAATTCCGCTGATTTGTAACAACATCATTGACCAAACCGCCCGCTTTTTGTATATTAAAAAAATCGAATACGATCTACCCGCACGGCGTGGGAATGTAACGCCTAGGGAGAAATATGGAGAAAGCGGCGCCGGCTTTTGGAAACAAAGGTGCAGTCGCAGCAGCAAAACCCGCTTAGAGAAAAGAGAAAAGAGAAAAGAGAAAAGTGATAAAGAAGATCGCTTAGAGAAAAGAAAAATAAAGAAGAAAAAAAGAGCGGGAATGAAGCAGCATAGAGCAGCATAATAGGGAAGCAAGCCTCGAAAGAGAGGCCCAAGCCCCCAAGCCCCTGCCCCCAGGGCAGGAGGAATCTGACTTTTAAGAGGAGTGTTTTTAATGGCTGTACCTAGATCTAAAACCTCAAAGGCGCGGACCCGCCGCCGGCAGTCGATCAATATGAAGCTCACAACCCCTACCCTTGTTGCGTGTAATACGTGCAGCAACCTTGTTTTGCGCCATCGGGTGTGCCCAAAATGCGGGTTTTATCGGGGTAAACAGGTTATCCTTCCGGGATCAAAGGGATAACGCATTGCTTTTTCGATGCCCGCAGGTTTAATCGCTTAATCGCTATGGAGGAATGGTAATTATGGACCCGTTGTTTGAAAAGATGAAAACCCTCATCGCCAGCAAACTGGAGATTGACGAGGGAAAAATCACCATGGACGCTTCTTTCCGGCAGGACCTTGGAGCGGATAGTCTTGATACCTATGAATTGGTCTACGCTATTGAAGAAGAAATGGATATACAAATCCCTGATGAAAAGGCCAATGAGTTTGAGACTGTTCGGGACGCCTACGAGTTTATCAAGTCCCAGCAGTAACATCAAATGTACCGCAGGTTCACTGTATAATTTATGGTATGCCCCGGGCCCGGCAGATACGCGCTGCCCCGGCGGCCTTAGATGAAAGAAACAGCAAGCGCCCCCCCGACATTATCATACCGCCAGTACAACCTTCCGGCGGTAGATCGGGAGAGAAAAAAAGTATTAACTGCCTTTCAAAAGAGTTTGGCGATTAAGTTCAAAAGTTTAGGGATTCTCAATCTGGCGTTCATGCACCGGTCGGTTTCTAACGAGTCCGGCAGTAAAGCGAACAATGAACGCCTTGAGTTTCTGGGAGACTCCATTTTGGGAGCCATAACCGCCACGCTGTTATATGAAAAATTAGCTGACAGAACCGAAGGGGAACTGGCCAAGATAAAGTCAGTGGTGGTCTCTGAAGATATACTTTCAGGAATAGCAAGAGAACTGCAAATAGACAGGCTGCTTCTCTTGAGCAAAGGGGAATACCTTTCAGGGGGCAGAAACAAAAAGACTATCCTCGCCGACGCGCTTGAAGCCCTTATCGGCGCGTTTTATCTTGATTCAGGGTACAAGGCGGCCTATGCCTTTGTGGGCCGCTTTATCCTGCCTGAAATAACCAGAGTTCTTGATAACCGGCACTATCGGGATTACAAATCGCTGCTCCAAGAATTCAGCCAGCGCCTTGACCGGACCTATCCGGCCTATACCCTCCTTCAGCGCTCAGGGCCGGAACACGACCGCTTCTTCTGGGTTGAAGTGCGGGTGAACGGCCAGACCTGCGGGCCGGGCACCGGAAGAAACAAAAAAAGCGCCGAGCAGGCCGCGGCGAAAATGGCCTATGAGCACCTTGCCAGCGTGTATTTTACCAAAAGCGGCGAAAACCCCCTGCCTTGAGGCAGGGGCGCTGTAAGGTGAAAAAAGCCGCTACTTGTTCTCGATGGGGATAACCCGTTTCTGGCTCTGGGCGCGCTTCTTGATCTCCAGCGCGAGAACGCCGCTCTTGAAGTTCGCCGCGATGGTGTCCGGGTCCGCGTTTTCAGGCAGCATGAAGGAGCGGGTGAAGCCCGCTTTCCGGCGTTCCCGTACCAGGTAGGTGCGCTCGTCTTTTTCCTCGTCTCCTTTCTCAGAAACCGTGCGCCCAGGCTCCTCTTTCTGCTTGGACTTGATGGTCAGGGTATTGTTGTCCACCTGCACCTCAATATCCGCCTCGTCGTAACTGGGAAGCTCAAGCTCCACCATAAAGGCGCCCTTGGTTTCATAAATATCCACCGGCGGAAGAACGTGGAAGATACGCTTGGTCTGGGGAAAGGGGGATTCCCCAAAGAACGATTCTAAATACCGGTCAAAATCGTTCAATGCGTGATCAACAAGGGAAGGACGATACAAACTCACTGTTTTCATAGTACATCTCCTCAATAGATTGGTTTCATGCCGGCGGGGCAAGGCTCCTTACTGGCTTCCGCTCCGCCGCTTCATCTATTATTTAGCATGAACCGTGCCAAACACGAAAAAGCGCGTATGCGCCGCGTTTTGCCCGCCGCGCCGGCGCTTCTCTATGGAACGCGGCGTGTTTCAGGCCAAAACGCCCCGGGCCCCGCTAAACCTCCGTGTCATTTTAATACAGAGCCGGCGCCTGATGCGGGCCTCTTTGGAGCGCAATGACACAGTTTTTCCCCTGTATACGCAGTAACCGGCGCGTTTGGTAAAGGCCGGCCCGCAGCAAAAGCGTCAAGGCGATAAGATAGAGCGGGCCACCCGGAAGCCGATGTAATAAGAGCGCCCTTCATGGGAGGCGCGGACGCGGTTGGCTGACCGCAGGAAACGGCCTTCGCTGTACCAGCTCCCCCCGCGGATGACCGCGTCCGCAAGCATAGACCCGTCAAGCCCCCCGACGCTGTAGGGCTTGTACTGGTCCCAGCACCATTCGTACACGTTGCCGTGCATATCGAAAAGCCCCCAGAGGTTTGGGGCGAAAGAGCCCGCAGGGGTTGTTTTCTGCCGGTACTCCCCTTTCGGGCCTTTGTTATACGGGTAGTTCCCGTCATAATTCCCCTGCGCCGGGGTGATAGCGCCCCCCAGGTTATAGGCCGTGGCGGTTCCGGCGCGGCAGGCGTATTCCCACTCAGCCTCAGTGGGCAGGCGGTAGCCGTCAGCGCCGTGATTCCAAATTATCTCCTGCTCATGTATCGTATATACCGGCGCCAAGCCTTCTTTCACGCTTCGAGCGTTGCAGTACGCCACCGCGTCAAACCAGGTGACCTGTTCCACAGGCAGGTCCGGCCCCTTAAAGTAGCTTGGGTTGTTCCCCATGACCCCTTCATATTCCGCTTGGGTTACCTCGCGCTTTCCCAGATAAAAAGCGTTCACCCCTACCTGATGGGGTGTCTCGTCCCGGTCTCGGGATACTTCCGAAAGCGGGCTTCCCATGATAAACGAGCCTGCTTCAAGGCGGGCGAATTGGGCCGCATCCGGCGCGGCGCCTTGGGAAACGTGGGAAAGAGGGGGCTTTCCTGCTGCGTCCGGCGGGGTGACTCTCTTTGCAGGCTCAAGCCGCGTAAGCGGCGCAGGCGCCAGCGCCGGCAGGTTCCTTGCCGGAGGGTTTCGCCTGGGCGCCGCCTCCTGCTTGACATCCATAAGCGCGGCGCCGAGCCGGGCAACCAGCCCAAGCTCCTCCGGCAGGTTCCGGTACTCTATACCGCCTTCGCTCACGAAATCCCCGTCTTCGGTCTGGACAATGCCGGTTCTAAACAGGTTGGCGGTTCCCATATTAAGGAGGTCCGCAGTAAGAATATAGCCTGCGTTGGCGGCTCTCCCCATTTCCCGTATTACCGACGGGTCAATGATGCCTGAATACGCGGCACTAGGTGCCGGCACGCGGGACAGGTCCCAGGGAAACAGGGCGTATTCTTTGCGGCCTGCAAGGTCAATGGCCAGCGCCATCGTTAAGAGCGCCGCTTCCTCTTTGTCCAGGGACGTAAACGGCTGCATAACCGCCAGTTTCGGGAGATCCGGCTTTGGTATGCTGCTGGAGATCAGGTTTTTTACGATGGCGGGAAGCAGGGAGCGCAGGTCCCGTATGGTATTATACCGCTGGTAATGGCCGGCAAGAAGCTGGAGGGTTTGGGCCTGCACAAGGGAGATAAACACGAGCCCCCGGTCCTGCATTTTTTTGGTGTGGATGGTGATGACCGCGTCAGTCTTAAACGCGCTTTTAAGGCCCCTTGATTCCGGTGAAAGCCCGGCCCCTTGGATTTCTTGGAGTATGCCGGAGAAATTGCCGGCCCCGGGCAGCACCGTGAAGGCGCCGCGGATGTCCTCATGGTTTGCCAGCAGGACCATAAGGATTTGAGCGTCCTCGCTGGTTACGCCGGTAAAGGGCAGGAACGTAAGGGTCGGCTTTGTTTGGGCCTGCATATTCATGCCGGCGAGGGATAGGAGCGTGAGAAACAGGCATAATTTTTTCATATTTTTCATATTTTTATAAACTACGGCGCCAAGCATAGGGGCTTGGTCCCGTCGGGCGTGAGCCCGGCCTCCTTGTGAATAAAATAATCGGTCATACTGACAGATAGAAAGACTATGCACCCTCAGTCCCTTCTTTTCAACCCCCTGCGGGCAGCCGGAGGCTGTTTCACGTGCTTCTTGTTGCGAGAGGGTTTGCACGTTTAGTCACAACCCCGAAGCGGCGCCTCATCGCCGCTTTGATAGCGCACGGGCGCGGCGCAGGAAGCCCCCTGCGGGGGATTCACGTGCTTCTTGTTGCGAGAGGGTTTG
>JAITHF010000290.1 GCA_031280115.1 Spirochaetaceae bacterium
CTTGAACGCCCGCGTCCGCGCGGCGTTTGAGCATCTGGCTGCCTCTATGCAGGACGTGAAAGACGGGTATTTCACGTCCCCGCCTCTTTTCATCAAAGAGAATTTGGAGGGTCATAGACCCTCCAAACCACCCATACAGGCTACCTGCCTTGCGCCCTTTCGCCTGCGAATTCCGCTGAGGCGCATCCTTCTGGGTTGTGACTAAACGTGCAAACCTTATCGCCGCAAGATGCACTTAGAACCCCCGCAGGGGGCGCCGCAGGAAGCACGTGAATCCCCCTGCGGGGGTTGAATACCCCGCAGGGGGTCGTATATACTTAGAACTGGACGAGGCCGCGGCGCGTAATGAATACGCCCCCGCCCTACCGGACAGGGATCCCGCACTGTCTCTCCCGCCCTATAAAACTATCAAACACCGCGTAATCAATGAATGGTTGCGGTTACGCCTGAAGGCGCGACACACAAGGAGTACCCCCATGAATAAAACAGTAGTATGCGCCGCAGCGCTCTGCGCCTTGGCCGTAACGGTCCACCCAAGCCCCCGGGCCCACACCCGCGCCGCAGGAACCGCCCAGGAACTTGTCATAGGCGACCAGTTCGACCTGCGCCAGAACGACCCCATTAAAGGAATGCTCGACGATACCCAGATACTGGTGTATAACGGGCTTGTGGAGATGGATTCCCAGTTTAGGCAGGCGCCGGCCCTGGCGGAGTCCTGGACCATGAGCGATGACGGGCTGGTCTGGACCTTCCGCCTGCGTAAAAACGTAACCTTTCACGACGGAACCCCCTGGAACGCCCAGGCCGCGCTTGCCAACTTCAAGCGCCTTGAGGGATACCCCGGCCTGAGCGACACAGACCGGGTGGAAACCCCAGACCCCTATACGCTGGTATTTTATATGAAGCGCCCGACCTACACCCTCAGTTCCAACCTGGCCCGCACGGTGATGAGTATGGTAAGCCCCTCGGTGATCCAGAGCGACGGGAGCATAACAAAGCCGGTGGGATCAGGGCCGTATAAACTGGCCTCATGGGACCGGGACCGGGAGTTTGTCTTTGAGGCGTTTGACGGGTTCTGGGGCGGCGCGCCGCATATCCGGAAAATTACGTTTAAGGTCATCACCGACCCCCAAGCCAGAGCATCGGCCCTTGAATCCGGAGAAATCGACATGATGAGCGGCTACCAGTCCCTGCCGGCAATCAGGCGCCTTGCACAAAACCCGCGGTTTCAGCTTATCAAAACAGTCCAGAACACCTCGGCGGCGCTCTTTTATAACCTGAGCCGCCCGCCGCTTGACACGAAAGCGGTGCGGCAGGCCGTAGGGCACGCGCTTGATCTGGACGCGCTGGTTACGAACCTGCTCCCGGGCCTCGCCTCGCCGCCGTCAGGCTTTTTCTCCCCGGCCTACGGGGATCTGGTAAACCCGCAGGTGAAAAATCCGGCCTATGAACCGGAACGGGCAAAGGCGCTCCTTGAGGAAAACGGCTGGACCCAGGGGGCAGGGGGCATCCGCTTCAAAGGCGGCCAGCCCTTGCGCCTCACCCTTACCTACGGGGCCGCGAATACAGAAGACGGCCTCCTGGCGCAAGCCGTGCAGGACAGCCTCCGGGCCGCGGGGATTGACCTTACCCTCAATCCGGTGGAAGCCGCGGCCCTGGACGAGCGGGAGGAAACCAAAAACTATGATATGATCCTCACCGGCCAGTCCTTTATTCCCACTGACGACCCGTCTTTTCATTACCGGCAGGGATACTGGCATTCGGACAGCTATTACAAGGTGTATACGTCGGAATCCCTTGACCTTCTGATTAACGAGCTTGAAATAACTATGGACAAAGAAAAGCGGCGGGAACTGCACTGGGCTATCCAGCGGGAAATCATGGATAACGCGCCAATGCTCGTGGTGTACCACCGGAACAGCATCAGGCTGGCAAAGCAGAACATCCGTAATTTCGCTATTTCTTCCGGCTGCTGGCATATTAACCGCGCGTTAAAAGATGCGGCGGTTGAATAACCTGTTCCGGCCTCAAGCCGCGGGAAGGCCCCCTTTGCGGAGCCTTCCCGCACAGCCGGCGGAGCGCAGATGTACCGGTTACATAAAGAAGAACAGCGGATTATGATGAACGTATGCGGCCTATGCTAGAAATTAGAGAAAACCAGATAGAAGATATATTTGCCACTCAATTAGATGAAGTAAAACAGATTTTATCGATTAACGAGTCTTTGACTCTGATTGAAAGGCAGAAAAAGGTTGATTCAGGAAGAATTGATTTGTTATTTTTATCGGCTTCGTCATTACACCTGCTCGAATTAAAAGCGGTGGCGAGTAAAATAGAATTCTGCGAACAAACTATGAGATACAGGAAAGATTTACTGTGCCTACAGGCAAAAAACCTGCTGCCTTCGTTACCCTTGAAATCTTATCTGGTCTGTCCCCGATTTACGGATTCCCATAAACAGTATTGCGTCAAACATAATATTATTCCTGTGGAATTTTCCCCTTACGAATTACTGAAGAACTATTATTTCAAAGTAAAAGCTATAGCTAACCTTATTACGATAAAGCCGTCTAATCACGGGCTTTGGAATTTGCATTTACTCAACCCTATCATATACGCTGTTAAAGAGAAATCAACCCTGCTATTTTTAAGCAAAACCACTGGTAAATCAAAAAGTACGGTGGGAAGTTATTTGCGATTAGCCTGTGAACTGTGTTTAGTGGAGAAATCAGCCGGCGGCTTTAGGCTGACCGGCTTGGGACAGAAATACGTGTCGTACAAAGAAGAGGGAAAAGGCGCGGCAACGGAACAGTTAAATGATAAACAAATCGATTTGTTGAAAGAATATATTGTGAAAAACCCGTTTGCCAGCCCCGCAATCTACGGCGTGTATATGGCGGTTGAGAGTATTTTTCTGCTATCAAAGAATTATTATCCCGTGCCGCTGGACAGCGCCTACGGCTTTTTTGCTGCATTAAGCGGAAAACAGCATGAATGGGCTGAGAAAACCGCTGCTGACGCTTTCTGTATGTATTCTAATTACGCTCTTGATTTGGGTTTATTAGCTAAAATCGCGTGTGATTATTATATAACCCCTTCAGGAATACGTTTTATTTTACTGTTAGAACTCAATAAGTCGATACTTTTTGTCAATGCTCTATGAATATATTGTTGTATGTAAAAAACGCTCTGGGTAAGGCCCTTGGGAAGGGGAACCCGTCTCATCTGCCCCTGCGGGGGGCGGGGGTGTCCGCTTCCGGCGGCGCCGTGAGAAGGCTGCTTATCCAGAGGTTGCTCCAGCTGGGTCCCACGCTTTTCGGGGTTACGGCGCTGGTCTTTTTCCTGCTGCGCGCGGCCCCGGGAGACGGGGCGTATCTCAAAATACGCGAACTGGGGCTTGACCCTTCGGAAGAAGCCCTCTCGGAGATACGGCAGCAGATGGGGCTTAACCGCCCCCTGCCGGCGCAGTACCTCTCGTGGCTGAAGGGCGTCCTGCGCCTTGACTTGGGGGCATCCCTTGCCACAGGCGAGCCGGTGAGCGTTGAACTTGCGCGCCATTTCCTCTGGACCGGGCGGCTCGCGGCGCCGGTGATGCTGGTAATACTGGCCGTATCCTTTCCTCTGGCCCTGGTTTCGGCGCTGAGCCGGCGGTGGGACAGGGTGATACGCCTTATCCTTATCCTTATGATGTCAATTCCCTCATTTTGCCTGGGGCTCCTGTTCATCCTGCTTTTCAGCGTCCGCCTCAGGTGGCTCCCCTCTTTCGGCGCCGGAACCGCGGCGCACGGGGTGCTGCCGGCGCTGACCGTGTCCCTGGGCGGCCTTGCCTATTACGCCCGGTTCATACGGGCGGTGCTGCTTGCAATACCGGCGCTGTCCTTCCCGCTGGGGCTTCTTTCCG
>JAITHF010000023.1 GCA_031280115.1 Spirochaetaceae bacterium
CTTTATTCAGAAGCATCTCGTGCGGGGATTAAGTTTCGGCGCGGTAAAAGGATAGCAGGATGGCTCAGATTGAACTCATAAATATCCGTAAAAAGTACAAGGACGCCGTGGCGGTGGACGGCTTAAACCTTTCTATTAAAGACAACGAATTCTTTGTCCTCTTCGGCCCTGCCGGCGCCGGGAAGACCACCACCCTCAAAACTATCGCGGGCATTGAGTTCCCCCAAGAGGGCCTGGTCAAAATCGGCGGGGAAATCGTAAACCTTGTGGAACCTATGGACCGGAACGTCTCGATGGTTTTTGAGAATTACGCCCTCTACCCCCACCTGTCGGTATACGATAATATAGCCTTTCCCATGCGGAGCAAGCGGTACTATAAAGACGAAGCCTTTATTAAACAGGCCGTTGAACGGGTGGTCAAAATGATGAAGATCGACGGCCTGTATGAGCGGAAGCCCAGCCAGCTCTCCAACGGCCAGCGCCAGCGGGTGGCGATCGGCCGGTGCCTGGTGAGAAATCCGGCGGTGTTTCTTATGGACGAGCCCCTGGCGCATCTTGACGCGAAACTGCGCCATTTCATGCGGGGGGAACTCAAAGAGATGCAGAGCGCGTTTAATACCACCACTATCTATGTTACCCATGACTTTATGGAAGCCATGTCCCTTGCGGACCGTATCGCGGTGATGAACAAGGGAAAGATAGAACAGCTTGGTACTTCTATGGAGATGTATTACACGCCGGTCAACGAATTTGTCGCCCGCCTCTTCGGGGAGCCTGAAATCAATATCTTCCCCGCAGAACTTGAAAATACTGCGGGAACCCTTACGCTGAGGGCCCTGGGGCAGAGTACGCCGCTTGTGCCGGAGGCGGACGCGGCGCGGGCGCTCAAAGCGGAACAGGCCGGCACGGTAGACCTGGGCATCCGGGGTATTGATATTGCGTTCAGTTTCGCTGATGAAAAGGGGGAAGGCTGGATCAAGGGGACCGTATACGCCTATGAGCCGATCGGCAACAAAGTCATTATGACCGTGGATGTAAACGGAACGCAGATACGGGTTTCCGCGCCGAACAGCGCGAGCGCGGATCTGGATCAAACTGTGTCTCTCAAATGCAACATGAAAAACGCCTTGTATTTCAACAGCCGGACCCAGGTGTTTATCACCCGAAGCGATAGGCCCGGCAGTCCCCGGAAAAGGAGCTAGCAGTGGCGCGGATAACCCTTAAAAACGTGTACAAACGGTATGACAACACGGAAAAAAAACTATTCGGGAAAAAGAAAGCGGAAAACGCCTTCGCAGTAAAGGACCTGTCTTTTACCTGTAAGGATCATTCGTTCATCGGCATACTGGGGCCTTCCGGGTGCGGCAAATCAACCACCCTGCGGATGGTAGCGGGGCTTGAGAAAATAACCGCAGGGCAAATATTTATCGACCAGGTCTGTATCAACGATCTTTTGCCCAAAGACCGCAATATCGGGCTTGCCTTTGAGGATTACGCCCTCTATCCGCCGCTCACGATATATGACAATTTGGCCTTTAACCTCAAGGCGAAAAATATGCCCCCCGCTGAAATCAAAAAAGCCATCGGCAGGGTCGCGCCGCTCCTTAAAGTGGACGAGCTTTTACACATGAAGCCCAGCGCGCTTTCCGGCGGGCAGAAACAGCGGGTCAATATCGCCCGGGCCATTGTCCGGCAGCCCGCCCTTTTACTGCTGGACGAGCCGTTAAGCCACCTTGACGGCAAGATGCGCCAGACCCTGCGGCAGGAAATCAAGCGCATGCACCGGGAAATCGAATGTACCACGATTATCGTTACCCACGACCAGATTGAGGCCATGTCTCTTTCGGATGTTATTATCATTATGAAAGACGGCGAATTACAGCAGATGGGTTCCCCTCTTGAAGTGTACGATAAGCCGGTCAACGAGTTTGTGGCAGGCTTTATCGGGGAACCGCCTATGAACCTTATCCCGTCGGTCATCGCCAAAGCAGAGAGCGGGTTTTTCTTTACGTTTAAGGGAAGCCCTTTGCGGGTGCAGCTTCCCCAGCGCTACAGCGCCTTGGCCTCAGACGCTATGGCCGTTACCCTGGGCGTGCGCCCTATGGATGTGCGTATCACTGATACGGACACCAGCACGCCGGCGCCGGTAGCGGTCTATGAAAACTTCGGCGACGAGCGGCGGGTCGGCGTGCGGGTCGGGGACGGCCTCCTTAATATCACCACCACTGAAGACGTGTTTTATGCGCCGGGGGATACTATCCGCCTTGATTTTAACGCGGAGAAAACCCATTTGTTTAATCCTGAGACGGGCATCGCCCTCTCTTAAACTGTCCTATTTTTTTTTAATTATTTTAATGCGAAGGAGCGCGGTATTATGCGTGATTATCCAAAAACCATGAAGGCGCTGGTGGCCTACAGCAAGACCGATTACCGGTACGAGCCGGCATATCCGTCCCCGGAATGCGGGGATGATGATATTATCGTCAAAGTCGAGGGGTGCGGCATCTGCGCCGGGGACCTCAAATGCCAGCACGGGGCTGCCATGTTCTGGGGGGACGATATTCAGCCCGCATGGGTGAAGCCGCCTTTTATTCCGGGGCATGAATTTCTGGGAACCGTCGCGGCTCTGGGCAAAAACGTTACGAATTATGCCTTAGGGGACCGGATTACTGCGGACCAGATTGTGCCCTGCGGGGAATGCCGGTTCTGTAAGAGCGGGAAATACTGGATGTGCCAGATACATAACATTCTGGGCTTTCAGGGGGAAAACAACGGGGGCATGGCTGAATACGTGCGCTATTCCAAGAACGCGGTGCTTCACAAGGTTCCCAAGAGCCTGCCCCTTGAAAAAGCCCTGCTCATCGAGCCTTACGCCTGCTCAAAACACGCGGTTGACCGGGCGAATATCCAGTGCGACGACGTGGCGGTTATTTCCGGCGCCGGTTCTCTAGGGCTGGGCATGATAACCTATGGGGCGCTCAAAAATCCCAAAGCCCTCATTTCCCTTGATATGTCAGACGAAAGGCTTGCAAAGGCGAAAGAGTTCGGCGCCACCCATACGTTCAACCCCTCAAAAACCGACGCGGCAGCAGAAATTATGAAGATAACCGGCGGCTACGGGTGCGACATCTACATCGAGGCCACCGGCCATCCGTCAAGCGTGGTTCAAGGGCTAAGCGCCATAAGAAAGCTTGGAACTTTCGTGGAGTTCAGCGTGTTTGCCGCGCCTACTACGGTTGACTGGTCGATTATCGGGGACCGCAAAGAGCTGGATGTGCTTGGTTCCCATTTAAGCCCCTACTGCTTCCCCTATGTTATAGAGAACATCGCCAAAGGGACCCTTAAAACAGCGGGCATGATACGCACCATGTTTAAGCTCGAAGAATGGGAAAAAGCCTTTGAGTACGCCTCAGGCGCCCACGGGGATTTTAAGGTCGCCATTATCCCCTAGCCATATAACAGCATAACCTCCGCCCCCGATGTACCAGCAGGGCGGCAGGTAAAATCCATACAGCAACAAAACTATCCAGCAAAAAATATAAGAGGTATTTTATGCAGCGTATTCTAAATAATCCCGACCATATCGTTGATGAGATGCTACAGGGGTTTCTCAAGGCGCATAGCGATATTGTGGCGCCCACCGGCAATCCGCGGGTCATTAAGCGCCGGGATATGCCTACAGGCAGGGTCGGCGTCGTAACCGGCGGCGGGAGCGGCCACAAGCCCGCGTTTATCGGCTATATCGGGAAAAACCTCTGCGACGCGGCGGCGGCGGGGGAGATTTGCTCCTCCCCTCCGGCAGCGGCGTTTCTTGACGCGTTCAGAGCCGCTCATCAGGGGCGGGGCGTCGCCTGTTTGTACGGCAACTACTCTGGAGACAATATGAACGTGAAAATGGCTATAAAAATGGCAAAGAGCGAGGGCATTGAGGTAAAAGCCGTGGCCGCAAACGACGACGCGGCCTCGGCGCCCAAAGATCAGGCGGACAAGCGCCGGGGCGTTGCGGGGGAAATCTTTATGTGGAAGGCCGCCGGCGCCAAGGCCGGGCTTGGCGCAAGTCTGGACGAGGTTGTCGCCGCGGCGCAAAAAGCCGTTGATCATACCCGAAGCGTGGGTATCGGGCTTACCCCCTGCACCCTGCCGGCAGTGGGCCGTCCGAATTTCGAGATAAAAGACGGCACTATGGAAGTAGGTATCGGCCACCACGGGGAGCCGGGCATCCAGGTCTGCCCCCTTGAAAGCGCCGCGCTTATGGCCAAACGCATGGTTGACGTGGTGCTGCCGGATTATCCCTTTATGTCCGGCGACGCTGCGGCGGTTCTGGTCTCCGGCCTGGGGGCCACGCCGGTTATGGAGCTTTATGTCCTGTATAACGAAATCCACAAGCTGATAACCGAAAAGGGCATCCGTATTCACCGCGGCTACGCGGGAAATTACTTCACCTCCCTTGATATGATGGGCGCCACCCTGACGGTGATGAAACTGGACGAGGAACTTGCGGCGCTGGTGGACGCGCCTTGTTACAGCATGGGGCTAAAACAATGAAAAACAGGGACGGCAAAAAGGTTCTCTTAAAAATAATACAGGCTGTTCAGGAAAACAAGGCGTATTTGAGCGAGGTTGACGGCCTTATCGGGGACGGGGACCACGGCATGAACATGAACAAGGGCTTTACCCTCTTCGCTGGCCGGATACAGGATACGGATATTACGTTTACTGACGGGCTTAACCAGTTAGGGGCCCTGCTCTTTAACGAGATAGGCGGTTCTATGGGGCCGATTTACGGCGCCGTATTTACCGGCATGGCTGACGCAGGCGCGATGTTCGAGGAGATTGACGGCGAGGGGCTTGCGGCCATGCTTGACGGGGGCATAGCGGAACTTGGAGGGATAGTGGAGGCGCAGGTGGGGGACAAGACCCTGGTAGATACGCTCGTGCCGGCGCGGGACGCGCTCAAAAGCGCGCTCCGTCAGGGCAAAGGCTTTGCCCGGGCCCTTGAGGACATGAAAGCCGGCGCCCAGGCGGGGCGGGACGCCACGAAAGGCATGGCCGCCAAGTTTGGCCGCTCAAGCCGTTTAGGGGAGCGCTCCCGTGGCGTGCTTGACGCCGGCGCGGCGTCCTGCTGTATTATCCTTACTGCTATGGCTGACGGCTTGGCCGAAGATTAGGGGCATACTATGACCATTGTTATCGGCGCGGACAACGCGGCGCTTTCCCTGAAAGAAGTTCTTATTTCGTTTCTCAAAGACAAGGGGTTTACGGTGGAGAATATGGGCGCCGACAGCCCGGAGGATACGACGAATTATCCCAGCATAGCAAGGCGGGTATGCGAGGCGGTTATACAAAGCGGCTATACCAAGCGGGGCATACTGGTATGCGGAACCGGTATTGGCATGTGCATCTCGGCCAACAAGTTTCGGGGTATTCGTGCTGCGGTGTGCCATGACAGTTATTCTGCTGAGCGCTCGATTCTCAGCAATGATGCGAATGTGTTGTGCATGGGGGAGCGGGTTATCGGCCATGAGCTTGCGAAGAAGATCCTGCGTGAATGGGTATCCCTTGAGTTCAAAGACGGCCCCTCTGCCGCCAAAGTCCAAGAAATCATAGCCATCGAGTCCCTCTCCTAAGCAGCCGGAGGCTGTTTCACCCCCTGCGGGCAGCCGGAGGCTGTTTCAAGTGCTTCCTGCGGCGATAGGGTTTGCAATTTTAGTCACCCCCTGCGGGGGATTCAGGTGCTTCTCGCGGTGAGAGGGTTTGCGGGTTTAGTCACCCCCTGCGGGGGATTCAGGTGCTTCTTGCGGCGAGAGGGTTTGCAATTTTAGTCACAACCCTCACGCGGCGCCTCAGCGGACTTCGATAGCGTTAGTGGCGCGGGGCGGGAAGCGTTAGTGGGGGGTTTGGGGGGTCTATGACCCTCCAAAAAGAAAAAAAGCGCCGAAGGCGCAAAAATAAAAAGGCGCCGAACGCGCAAAGAGAAAGTGCAGGACGGTGTAAAGAGAAGGCACAGGCGCGAAAGAGAAAGTATAGTGGTTCAGTTAGAAGCGGGATTGCGCAAGGTCGGGGAAAATGCTTTAAAAGTGCGAGAAAAGCGCGAACCGTTTAATACCCTTTAATAGGGTTCAACTCTTTGTGTTATTATAGAATTATAATAAAACTTACTTACAAAAATATAAGAGGAACAGCTTGCCAAATTAGGTTATGAAACACCCGGCAACTGCTCCAATATGGCTGGGCAATGGGCAACGGCGCGAAAAATGAGGGCGTAAATTATGGAAAAATGGATTTCTCTTGGAGACATCGCTCTATTATTAGAACGTACCAAAAGTACCATAATTAGAAAGGCGCAACGTGAAAAGTAGGCATACCGCATGGTTGATGGAAACGGCGGAAAGCAGAAGCGTTTTGATTTAGCGGATTTGCCGGAGGGCATCGAGAGGGCGTATGCGGCCGGTGTGAACCTTACGCCGGAAACGCTTCAAGCGGAATTAAAGCCGGTTCCGAAGACCGCGGCAAAGGTTACGGTTGACGGGTATGCCTGCCGAGGCGCGGCGGCAAGACCTATAAGACCCTTGACCAATGCACTGAGGCGGAACTTGCAATCGTCCGCAACCGGCAAAAGGTCATCGCGGCTTACGAGCGGGCAAAGCAGGACGGCATAAACGCGCAACAGTTCGTTGCCCTCTATAATGAAGGAAAAATCCTGCCGGAGGTCAAAGCGCGGCTCGGCAGGCGGGGGAGCTGAAGGACTGCCGGCGCTTCTATGACGTGCGGTTCAAGCCCTACGCGCTGGCGGGG
>JAITHF010000162.1 GCA_031280115.1 Spirochaetaceae bacterium
ACTATCATGGCGTTGCGGCAGTGCGGGCATTTGAGTTTTATGATTATTGTCATTATTTATAGTAACTCTTCTTCGCCCGCCCTGTCGATTTACCCCATCATACTTTGTGAGTCACCTCCCTGACTCAGGGAAAGACTTCCTTGAGCCGGATTTCACCGCGTCCGGTGCGCGGGTGGCCGACGTGGGCGCGGAAGTAATGGGCCGTGAGGCGGGGTTTCGGTTTTGCCGGGGAGCGCGGTAGTCAATCAACCGTGAGTGTGATATAATTATCATAAAATACCCTGTTTCGCGTGAACAAGGCGGATGAAAAGGAGCGGCTGTTGTGAAAAATATGAAAAATATGAAGAAACGATTTTTGAGGGCGCTCTGGGCGGCGGCGCTTATGGCGGCGGCGGCGGCCAATATCCACGCACAGACCACCCCTGACGGGCTTCGGTATGAGCGGAACAGACAGGGCGGCATAACCATCACAGGCTACACCGGCACCGCCGCAGCAGTGGTTATTCCCGCCGCGATTGAGGGCAAGCCGGTTACCGCCATCGGGGGCTGGGCGTTTGCTCATTGTACGAGCCTTGCCAGCGTAACCATCCCCACCGGCGTTACCGCCATCGGGAACCATGCGTTTTATGATTGCAGCAGCCTTACCAGCGTTACTATCCCCAACAGCGTTACCGCCATCGGGGACTAAAGGGAACACCTTCGGCTGCCCCCAAACCCCCAACCAACGGCTTCCTGCTTCGCGCCCATACGCCATCAAAGCGCGGTGATGCGTTACGTCATACGGGCCCTGCACCAGAAACCTGCTCACCGCGAGAAGCACCTGAAACAGCCTACGGCTGCCGCAGGGAGTTGACGATGTCGTTTGGGGCGTTGCCGCTTATGTCCCCGTTGGTTATCCGCAGTTTCCCCGACTGCTTGTACAACCCGCCGCCGTGCCGCGCCGCGTTGTCCGTAACAACCCCGCCTGAATGTTTGAAGCTCCCGCCTTCTATATATACCCCGCCTCCGTTGACGCTCAGGTTCTCCTTGACTTCCCCGCCTTTCATAAGAATAAGCGCGTCAATGCCCGCGCAGAGCCCCCCGCCGCCCTGACTCTCCCCCAGAGCCTTGTTGCCTTGCACCAGCGCCTGATCCTGCACCACCGTAAAAGAAGACGCGCCGCCAAACGAAGCCCCTGCCGGCGCGGAGGGGACTCCCTCGGCGCACACCCCGCCGCCGCAGGCCGCGGTGTTGTCCAGAATACGGGCGCCCTCTTTCAAAACAAGCTCGGAGGCCAGATTATACACAGCGCCGCCGTCGTCTCCGGCGCGGTTGCCGGTAATGCTCCCGCGCCCCTGCACAACGCATACGCTGTTGAGCCGCACCGCGACGCCGCCGCCGTCGTTTCCGGCCTGATTATCCGCAATACTGGCGTCATCGCGTATCATCACGTTCCCATGAAGAGATACCATGATGCCGCCGCCGTTCCTGCCGGCATGATTACCCCGCACCGCGGCCCGGCCCTGGATAAAAAGCTCCCCCTGATACAGGGCGATGCCGCCGCCGTCAAATTGGCATTGGTTGTCCTGTATGGCCGCGTTATCAAGGAGGGTGCCGGTGCCGCCGTGCAGCACAATGCCGCCGCCTGAGTTGCCCTGTATGGCCGCGCTGTCCCGCATGGTAAAGACCGTGTTGAACAAGACCGCCCCGCCGCCCTCGTCAGTACGCACCGCGTTATCAGCGATTACGCTGTCCGCTTCAAGCGTAAATACCCCGTCCCGCATATACACCCCGCCGCCTTCCTGAGCGCGGTTGCCCTGCACTGCCGCGCCTTTTCCCAAGGTGAGGCGGGACCCGCCCTCGATAAAGACGCCTCCGCCGTTAAAGGGCGTGTCCCCGGCAGTAAGGCGCAGATCTTGCAGGAGGATGTGCGCGTTCCCCTGCACTGTGAGCACCCGTTTTCCCGCCATGCCCCGCAGTTCCGCAGGGCTCCCGCCCCCGCCGGTAATGACGATTTCCTCGCTGCCTGTATCGCGGATATAAAACACGCTGTCAGGAACCCCGCCGGCGCCGGCTTCGCTTGCCGCGTCAAGGGCGCCTAGTACGACAATCCGCCGCTCCTTCCCGTCCTGCGCCGCACGAAGGGCCCGGGCCAAGGTTCTAAACGGCGCGTCTCTGGTAAGGCCGTTATGGGTGTCCCTCCCGCTGGGGGACACATACAAGTCCGCGTACACAAACATCTGGCACACCCCAAGGGTGAGCACGGTTAAAAGCGCTGTTTTCATGCCCCCAAGTATACCGCGCCTCATTCCCGCGTGGCTACCCGCCGGCGTCTCAAAAAGGGCTTGACAGAACCGGGAAAAAAAAGAGTTTTAGCGTATCTTTACCGGAGGTATCATGGCTGGCGCAAAGGTTGAACAGGAAAGAGAGCGGCTGGCCGCGCTGTACGCCGCCCAGTACCCCCGGCGGCGCGGTGTTTACCCCTAATCAGGCGCCTTTCTGCAATGGCGAAATCCGGCATAAGCTCATAATCGCCGGAAAGGCCGCCGGCGGCAGCCTGTCTATTGTGTACCAGGGGCCGCCTGCCAGGTAAGCGTGAGGGACGCGCCGTTGGACAGGCGGAAGAGGCTGCTTACAGGGGACCTGAAAGACACGGTTTTCCCTGCGGGAACAAGCGCCATGTCCGGCGTGTCCGCGAGCGGGGCGCCGCCAGTATCCGCAAGGGACAGGGTTCCCCCTTTCGGGGACGTGAAAGCCAGAGAGAAGTCGTACCCCTCAGTAACCGCGGTAAAAAGAGACAGCAACTCAGGATCAAGGCCCGCGCTCCCGCTTGTGAGGGACAGGGCAAGGCAGTACGCCCCGTCTTCTTTACGGGTGAGGGAGGCGCGCTGGCCGGACATATCAAGAAACCGCGCAAGAACCGCAGGGTCCCGAAAGTCCAGCACAACCGTCATAACCGTGCGGTCATCCTCCTGCTTCGCGGCAAAAGAGCGCACGTTAAGCCCCGGAACCCGCGCCGCGGCGCGTTCGAAATCCGCCCTGCCCGCAGGAACCGCGGGCCACCTTTCGTTGCCGTCCAGCTTCCCCAAAGACTCCGCCAGTTTTGACAGCCGGTATTCAAGGGTTACGGCCCCGGAACCGTCAGCTTTCATCACAATATCGGCCCGTACCCCCACGCAGGAACCCAGCGCCGCCGCCAGAATAAGGCAGAGCGGGGAATAAAACCGCTTTCTGTGTTT
Organism: Spirochaetaceae bacterium; assembly: GCA_031280115.1. GTDB lineage: Bacteria > Spirochaetota > Spirochaetia > Treponematales > Breznakiellaceae > JAITHW01. Next base: position 3,219 of record JAITHF010000162.1, read on the forward strand.
CATGTTTCATGTTTCCTTTTTATTTTCATGTTTTTTATATTCATGTTTTGTTCTTGAATATTCATTCCCTTCCCAAGGCTGCGCGCCGCGCTTGGTTCCGCCGCCGCCGCGCCTGCCGCCCGCTTAAAACTCTTCTGAATAGATGCTCATGTCCTGAATACGGACCGGCGTTTCTTTTTCTATCATCTCGAAGGCTTTCATCAAGACTGTCTCCCCGAAGGTCTTTGAGTTGGACACCAGAGCCCCGCCGATTTGGGCAAAGCTCAAGGAGTCGTGCAGGTCTACCTCTGCTGCGCTCATGCGGAACTTCCGCCTGAGTTTCTCTTTTATCGAATGCACGAGGCGGCGCTTCGCCTTAATCGTATCCGCATGAGGGATCTCGAAAATTATCTGTATCATAGACACGATCATCTCTTAACTCCCGCCCCCGTCCGCGCCGCCCGGCTCAGGCGCCTTCTTCGCGGCTAACCCTTCGATAATCAGCATTATTTCCTCTTTCCGCCCCTCCGGAACCGCCGCAGCAAGGGCCTCAAGCGCCGGAATGTCCTCAAACCCTTCGGCAACCGCCGCGTTAAGCTCGGCCATACCCTCGCCGTTCTGCGGGTCCGCCTCAAGGGAGAGGCGGGCAATCCTATAGCGCAGGTCTGCTTTATTGGGGTTTTTGCTGTCTTTGGGCAGGTCTTTCAGGCTTGACCGGTATTCTTCAAGCGCCCGTGCGAAGAACCCGTGTTCTTCAAGGGTAAGGGCGTACTCGTAGCGCACCAGGGGGTCGCTTTTCATCTCAAGCCACTGGGCGTAGCGGTCCGCCGCCTCCGGCTTGCGCCGGGCCCGCTGGTTCCGCGCCATAAGAAGGATAAGGTCGCTGTTTTCAAGCAGGGCGAAGCGGTAGCGGGACAGCACCTCCTCGCTGCGCTCATACTGCTCCATAATATAGAGAAGGAGCGCGTAATTATACCCGTCGTCGGCGCTTTCCGGCGTAAGTTCCAGCACCCGGCCATAGAGGGACTGGGCCGCGCCAAGGTCTTTGCGCTTCACTTGGGTATACGCCGCGGCTTTCAGGGCCATAACGTTGTCCGGGTCTTTTGCAAGCACCTCTTGAAAGCGCTTCAGCGCGTCGTCGTACCTGCCGGCTTCAAAGGCGATGCGGCCAAGGTTGTAGTCAGAGGCGGTTCTCGTCTTATCCGCCTCCCGGGCGCGCTTAAGCCATTTCTCCGCGTCAGCGTACTTTCCCATATCAAAATAGGCCATGCCGATAGCGTAATACTCCTCAGCCGACGTAACGGCCCTTTGGCCGGCGCAGGAGAGGAGCAGCGCGAAAGCCGCCGCAGCGAGGCTCATAGTTCCCTTCATGGTTCTTTCAGCACCGTGTCCTCTATTTCTTTAAGCTGCGCCCGGTACAGCCGGGCGATATTGGAGCCGTAATTGGCAATAAGCTGGAGGATATTGCGCGGGTGGTCCCTGCGGTCTTGGCCGTTGATCCTGTCCCCCGCATCTCCCAGGCCGGGCATAATATACGCCGCGCTGTTCAGGGCCGGGTCCATCCAGAGGGTAAAGACTTGGCAGCGCTCAAGGGCCCGCACCACCCGGAGCGCGCCTTTAAGCGCGGATATGGCGTTAAAGAACCGGATAGAGCGGGGCTGTATCCCTGCGCCAAGGAGGTATTTTACCACAGTAACAAGGCTCCCGCCGGTGGCGTTCATAGGGTCTGCGAAGATGAGGTCTTTTTGGTCAAGGGTTTCCAGTTTGAAGTATGACCGGTTAAGGTCGAGGATATATTCCATCGTATGTTCCTGCTTGCCCTCGTCCCGCTGTATCTTGAACAGGGCGAAGGGGGTTACATAGCCCTTTGACGAATACTCCTGTATCTCTTTTGACATAATCATAGCCGGAAGCAGGGCGCCGCGCAGCATGACGCACATGACCGTGTTTTCTATTTTGCCGTCTACGTTATTGATTTTATGCACCGCGTAATTTTGGACCGGCTCGCGCACCGGCGTTTTGACGATAATCGAATGTTTTTCGGCGCCTCCGCGCCCGCTGTACGCCAGTTTGAACAGCATCTCGTAGGCCCGCTGGATATAATAGATAAACTCTTGGTTTTCCGTTCTTGAATCCCGCAGTTTGGCGATGAGCCGGGAGGCTTCGCTGTGGTTTTCTTGGGAGGTAAGAAACGAATAGACCTGTATGCCCGGCTCGTCTTTGCATATATCCTGCATGAGGGTTCCCATTTCGTTATACAGCCTGATAAGGCGCTGGGATTCCCTGTTTTGATCGGTTTCCGTCAGG
>JAITHF010000188.1 GCA_031280115.1 Spirochaetaceae bacterium
ACCCCCAACCAGTGCGACATGTGCAGCGCTACTAACGCCATCAAAGCGCGCTGAGGCGCCGCTTCTGGGTTGTGACTAAACCCCCAAACCCGCTCGCCGCAGGAAGCACCTGAAACCCCCCCCTTCGGGGGGTTGAAACAGCCGCAGGGTGCGGGTAAAGTGGGGGAATGGCTACGGGAATTACACGGGAGGAAAGCGCCGGCAAAGCAGGCGCGCGTACCCTTACCTACCGGCAGGCAGGGGCCTGTGCGCCGGCGCCTGCCGCGGCCCTCCTTGACGACTTGGCTTTTGAAGAGCTTTTTGACCTTGCCGGCATGACCGCAGAGGAACGCGGCGCCTTCTCCGGCATTGCTGCCCTTGCAATGCACTGCGGCGGATGGCAGTCATGGTCAGCGGGCTGGGAACTTTGCGGCGCTGAAACCCTGCCCCGTAAGGTCCGCCTTATCCCTGAACTTATAACCCTTACAAACGGCCCGCTAGAACCCTCCGCGCCCGGCCCGAAAGCCGAGCGCACCGGCCACTTTATCATGTACCTGCGCGCCTGTGACCGCTACCTCTGCGCCGCGTCCCTCCAGCCTCCGGGCCTTCCGCCGGTGCGCTTCAGGGTAAACATAAAGGAGCGCCGTATTATCTTTGAGGCGCTGTACCCAAAGGAGCGCGGCAGCGGCGTTATCGCCGAAATCGCGGTCTTTTACGCCTTTGGGTTCTTTGCCCTTAAAGACGCGCTCAAAGCCCTCTATCAGCAGGGCGGGGCGTTTGCGCGGCTCCAGTTCCTCAGCGCCCCTGCTGCGCGGCTTAAAGACGCGGTTCCCGGAGGCTACGGGTCATGGTACAACCGCTACACCGCTATTAACGAGGATACTATCCTTAAAGACCTTGCGGGCCTGGGGAAAACCGGCAATTTTGTCAAATTGTGGTATCTCGACAGGGGGAAGCCGGCGGTTTTCCAGATCGACGACGGCTGGGAACAGGCGGTGGGGGAATGGACGTGCCGCACCGCGCGCTTCCCCCGGGGGCTTGCGCCCCTTGCCCAAGCCATTGAGCAGGCGGGCATGGCGCCCGGCATCTGGATCGCCCCGTTTATCGTGACCCGAAAGGCCGCGGTCTTCAGGGAAAAGCCTGAATGGATCCTGCGGGATGCGGCGGGAAAGGCCGTGCCCGCCGGATTTAACCACCTCTGGGACGGGCGGTATTACGCGCTGGACCTTTCCCGCAAGGAGGTGCTGGATTATCTTGCATCCCTCATGGATACGGTGGCCGGCCAGTGGGGGTTCCGCTACATCAAGATAGATTTTCTCTATGCAGGGATGCTCGAAGGCGCGTTCCACCGCGGCGGAACCCCCTGGGAGCATTACCAGCGGGCCTGCGGGGTCCTGACGGCGGGAAATGCCGCCTATCTGGGGTGCGGCGCCCCGCTGGGCCTTTCGTTCCGGCATTTCCCGCTCTGCCGGATAGGGGCGGACACCCGCGGGGAATGGGACTGGCGCCTTCCGCGGGTTATGGGCCATGTAGGGCGCCCCAGCGCGTACATAAACCTTATGGATACGATAGGCCGCTCGTTTCTCGACGGCGCGGTGTACCTGAACGACCCGGACGTTATCTTCCTGCGGAACCGGCGGTGCGCCCTTTCGGAAACCGAGAAAGAGCTCATCGCCCTTGCGAACTTTCTCTTGGCAGGCCAGCTTATGATTTCTGACGACCCTTGTGAGGTCCATGCGGAAGAGGCGGCGTTTACCCAAAGGATACTACGCCTCTACGACGACCTTGCGGATGACGAGTACGGCGCGGTACGCATAGACAGGGAGGTGTTTCGTGTGGAGAGCAGGTCCGGCGCTGTAACGGGGCTTATCAATCTTCGCGGCAGGGCGTACGCGCTTGCGCCTGAAACGGCGCCGCGCCTCTTTGAGGCGCTGGACCAGGCTGAACTTCTGGTTGACCGCCGCATAAAGAGGGGGTTAGGGGGATCGCATAAAAAAAACGCCCTTCTCTTCTCCCCCCATTCTATAACGCTCTCCCAAACGCCCTGAGCGCAAGGCCGTGAGGGGGAAAAGACAGAAAGTATGGAAAAAATAGAAAGTATGGAAAAGATAGGAAAGATAGAAAAGATAAAAAGATAAAAAAAGGAAAAAAATGGAAAAAGACGAACTGCTGGTAATGTACGGGGATGATCCTGAAGCAATGGCCCGGCGCATCGCCGGAGAAGCCCGCCTTGCGGACCTTATCGGGCAGCGGGGCAAGCGCATCGGGCTCAAGCCTAATCTGGTGGCCGCCAAAACCGCGGACCAGGGCGCGACCACCCATCCTGAAATTGTCCGGGGGCTTGCGGGGTATCTTAAAGAGCAGGGCTTTACCCGCCTGACCATTATGGAAGGCTCATGGGTGGGGGATGATACGGACAAGGCGTTTGCGCGCTGCGGCTATACCGCGCTCGCCGCCGAGGAAGGCTTGGAGCTTGTGAACCTGCAAAAAGACCGGTTTGAAGTCCGCGGCTGCAAAGGCATGGACATCGCAATCTGCGCCCAGGCGCTTAAAGTGGATTTTATGATAAATATACCGGTGCTCAAGGGGCATTGCCAAACCTTGCTGACCTGCGCGCTTAAAAACAACAAGGGGGTTATTCCGGACCGGGAAAAGCGGCGTTTTCATACCCTTGGGCTGCACAAGCCCATAGCCCATCTTAACACGGCTGCCAGAAATGATTTCGTGCTGGTTGACGGTATATGCGGGGATTTGGAGTTTGAGGAAGGGGGGAATCCGGTTCCCGCAGGGCGGATCTTCGCGTCCCGGGACCCGGTGCTCTGCGACGCCTGGGCCGCAAGCCTCCTTGGGTACGATGCCGGCGCGGTTCCCTACATCGGCCTTGCGGAACAGCTTGGGGTGGGGAGCGCTGACGTGAAGCAGGCGCGCATACGGGAGCTTAACCGCTGTTCCGAAGGCGCGGCGTTCCCCCTGCCCCGGGGCAAAGAGCGGCGGTTCAGCCGGTTCATACGGGAAGACAAGGCGTGCAGCGCCTGTTACGCGGCGCTGGTTTCCGCCCTCTCCCGCATGGATTACGCCTGTGCGGAGCCGGTCTGTATCGGCCAGGGCTTCAAGGGCAAAACAGGCGCCCTGGGCGTCGGGCGCTGCACCGCCGGTTTCGCCGCCTCAAGCGGCGGCTGCCCCCCGACTGCCGCGGAAGTCCTGGGCTTTCTTACAGGCCGCGGGAAGTGATACAGGCCCTGCTACCACCAGCCGAACAGCATAAACACCCCGGGGACGCCTGCGGCAAAGATACCTTCCAGTATGCTTACATAGGGGAACACCTTGGCGAGAGGTTTTATGCGCAAGCCCAGTTGTAAAAAGCCCAGGCCCCATAAAACCGCCCAGGCCCCCCAGAGGATGCCCAGCGGAACCGCGCTGGCCCGGACGGACACAAAAGCGCCTATCACCGCGAACAGGGCCACCCAGAGGCTGTACCAGCCGAATGCCCGCACATCCAGTTTTAAGAGATAATTTGCCGCGATGAACAGATAGGTTACGCCGAACAGAAAGCCCCCTGCGGCGTTCGTATAGTCCGGCAAAACCTCCGCCCTGAATAACCCGATGAAATTACCAATCACGAGAAGAGAGCCTGTTACAAGATTGATAAACGCCGCGGTTTTCGCGTCCCAGTCCGAGAGCGCCGCGACACCGTTCATAATGAGCGCTATGCCTACGAAGAGAAGGCAAAGACCTAAAAAACCCATAGGAACCTCCTAAGTTTTTTTTGCCTTGCTTCAGCCGCCCCTTCAATTGGTGTTAAAGAATGAATGGCAGGAAGGACACTTAGTATATAGGCGGGAAAAGGGAGCCTGTCAAGGCCCCGGCGGACTGGGGTATCTCTGCGCAATCTAAGCCGCCCTGTCTCCAGAAAACGCATTATCGTATAACGACGTATCGGCGCTGCGCGCCTCTTTGGGAAGAATTTGGGGGAACCAGTTCCCCCAAACCCCCAACCAACGGCTGCCTGCGCCGCGCCGCTAACGCTCTCGAAGCCCGCTGAGGCGTCCGGTGTTCGCTTTGAGTAAGGCGGGTAAACGGCGGGTGTTAGAAAAAATCTTCGAGCCGGATGCCTTCGCCGGAGGGGATAAGGGTTTTGACCTGCCAGCCTGTAATCCTTGAAAGCCATGACGGGGGAAGCCCGGGGCGCAGGTTTTTCTCGGTGCGAAGCGGAGAAACCATCCCCGCCTCCAGCACGGTCCCCGGGGGCAGCTCCCAGAGCGCGTGAAGGGACCGGTTGGTGCGCCCGTAATGCGCCGCCTCAGACCGGGCAAGGCGCTTAACCCCGTCGCCCAGCACAGCGTCCAGCATCTGCGCCCCCCAGCGCCCTGCAAGATCCGGCCGGACCTCTTCAACGCTCAGGCCCGCGGCCTGCCGGACGCTCCGGACCATACGGGCAAAGAGCGCAGGCGGCAGGGCGATAGGATCGTCAAGCCCCGGATCATCCTGTGAAAGGCAGAAATGCTTCTCCACCGCCGCGGCGCCCAGGGACGCGGCCAGCGCCGGCACCAGCTCCGGGTCAAGGCTGTGGTCGCTCACCCCCACGGGAACGCCGAAAATCCCCCGGAGGCTGTTTATCAGGGTAAGGTTGTACTCTTCAGGCGGCGCAGGGTAGGAGGTTACGCAGTGGAGGAGGCAGACAGGTACGCCCTTGAGGAGGGACAGGGCCTCTTCGATGTCCCCCAGCCGCGAAACGCCTGTAGAAAGATAGACCGGCAGCCCGTAGGAAGCGGCCTCCCGCAGGAGCGGCTCGTGGTTGAGTTCGGGGGACGCGATTTTAAGGGCAAACGGGTTAAGCGCCCGCAGTTCCCGGGCGCTCCGGATGCCGAAGGGGGTGCAGAGAAAGGCAAGCCCCTGTGAACAGGCGTGTTCTTTTATGGCCGCGAAGAAATCAGGGGGGCGCTCAAGCGCTTTGAACCGGTCGTAAAGCCGGATGTTCCCCCCGGGAAGGGCGACCTCGCCGGTATTGGGGTGCAGGATTTCATCCGCATAGACTATCTGGAACTTCACGCACTCGGCGCCGGCCTCCCGGGCAGCGTCAACCATCTCCCGCGCTTTCGACAGGCTGCCCCCGTGGGAGGTGCCGATCTCCGCGATAATAAAGGGCCTTTGGGTATGGGGCGGGAACATAGCGGGGTTTTTCCTTTTCTTTTTCTTTTACCTTTACGTTTAGGCTTTGGAACTCTTTTTCCGCTTCGCCTCGATCTTGCCCATGACGATGAGGGACAGTTTCTTGAACTGCGGGGGGAGCAGCTCCTCGTCCGGCGTGTTATACCGCCCAAGGAGGGCCTGGAACTCGTCTGACGCAAGGCCGTACTTTTTTTGTTTGTAGTGGATAAAGGCGATCTCGTATTCAGCCGCGCAGATTTCGTCTATGTACGAGGGGTAGCGCTCCACAACCGCCTGATAAAACCGGACCGCTTTGGCATACTGGTTGGTATCCGACGCTTCCTGCCCCCGCTGGATAAGCTCCATAGGGGTAAGGTGCTCCGGCACGGGCTGCCTTGCGGTAGCGCAGGAGGACAGCAGAAAAAATAACGCGCATAAAAAAAGAGGGGTCATACTATTTCATATACTGCTTTTTACGCCGCCTGGCAAGCCCCCGGCCCGGGCCGGAGGCGGGGTTGCGGAGGGAAGGGGGCATAGGCTATGATAGGGGCAAAACCGATGAGAGAGCGTGCATGATGATAAAAAGAAACGATAAGAACCCTAGCCGCGCGGTGGCGGAGGCCCTGCAAAAATACCCCGGGCCGGTCACTGTTGCGGATATTACGGCGCGTACCGGCCTGCCCCTCGCGCTGGTGCAGGAGGCCCTGCCCCGTGCCGCGGACGAGTACGGCGCGGGCCTTGCGGTTACTGAGTCAGGCGAAATATGCTATTCCTTCCCCCGCATCTTGAAGAGCCGGCGCCGGGGCGCCCGGGTATGGCTGCGGGGCGCGGCTGAACGGGCGTTCCGGCGGATAAAGCGCGCCGCCGCGGCGCTGTTCAAGGTCTGGATTATGGGTATGCTGGTAGGGTATTTCGCCCTCTTCATGCTCATCGCCTTGGCGGCGCTGGTTCTATCCCTTGCCGCAAGCGCCTCCCGCCGGGATTCAGGGGAACATGGCGAAGGGGGGCGGGGGATTTTCTTTGCCGCCGGTATTTTCGACCTGATTATCCGGCTCTGGTTTTACAGCGAGGCGGCCAAGGCCCTTGGCCCTTATGACCGCGGCGGCGCCAGCCTGCGGGAACAGGCCCGGGGAAACAGGGCGAAAAAGCCCCTGCACAAAGGGGTGTTTTCTTTTGTGTTCGGAGAGGGCGACCCTGACAAGGATTGGCCGGTACAGGAGAAGCAGGGGGTTATGGCGTACCTCAAGGCGCATAACGGGGTTATATCCCTGCCGGAGTTTATGTTCCTCACAGGCCGGCCCCCTTCGGAAGCGGAGGGTCTGGCGCTTTCGTACTGCGCCCAGTTCGGCGGTATGCCTGAGGCCACTGCGGAGGGAACCCTGGTATACCGCTTTGACCAGCTGCTCAAGCAGGCGGCGCCGGCGCAGGAAGCCGAGGGTATGCCGCTGCGCCGGCTTTCGGCTTTTTCGAGCAATCCGAAAAACATGAATATCTGGTTTTGCGTCCTTAACGGGGTTAACGCCCTGTTCGGCGGGTATTTCTTGTTCAGCGCCGGCGCTCCGGACCCGTCTTTTCTCTATCTCGTGGCCGGCGCTCTGGCTTCGCTGGTTACGCCGGATACCCGCTTTATCCTGAGCGCCGGCCTGGGCGCGTTCCCCCTGATCTTTTCCCTGCTCTTCTGGATAATTCCGGCGGCCCGGTACGGGCTCCTTAAAAAGCGCAATCAGGCCGTTGCCCGGGAGAACCAGCGAAAGCAGGGATACCGCGCGATCTGGGACTCGCCCCTTGCGGCGGGCGCCGAAGGCGCGGCGGCGGGGCCTGCTGTTAGTATCATAAAAGAGATGGGGGCCTACGCCCCGCCTGAGGCAGCCATTGATAGTCAGGGAAAAACCGTGTACGCCTTTCGCGAACTTGAGCGGGAAAAAGAAGCCTTGCGCGCATACCGCTCGAACATAGACCCCCGTTCCTCGGACTTAGGGGGCATCATCTTCGACACCACCTGACAGCCTGCGGCTGTTTCACCCCCTGCGGGGGATTCACGTGCTTCTCGCGGCGAGCGGGTTTGCAATTTTAGTCACAACCCGGCAAGATGCGCCTCAGCGGAATTCGCAGGCGCACTGGCGCGAGGCATGAAGCCGTTGGCTGGGGGTTTGGGGGAACTGGTTCCCCCAAATTCTCTTAAAAATGCGCGAAAGCGCCGTAAAAAACCATGCCGCGGGAATATGCCCCTGCGGCGCGGCAATACGATCCTGCGGCGCGGCAATACGATCCTGCGGCGCGGCAATACGATCCTGCGGCGCGGCAATACGAT
>JAITHF010000217.1 GCA_031280115.1 Spirochaetaceae bacterium
CCAGTTCCCCCAAACCCCCCATCAAGGCTTCCTGCCTCGCGCCCTTCCGCCGTCGAAGCGCGGTGAGGCGCCGTTTCATGCGATCCCTGCACCTCGAAGCCGGCCTGCCGTAGCTTGAGTCACTGAACCCCCTTTCGGGGGCGGAGGGCGCGGCCAATACAGAGGGTAAGTTCAAACAGCAGGTACAGCGGAACCCCCAGGGCGATTTGGGATACCACGTCAGGAGGGGTACAGACCGCGGCGGCTAAAAATATCAGAAAGACCCAGAGAGGCCGGAAACGCCCCGCCGCTTCAGGGGTGGTAATGCCGGTTATAAACGCCAGAAGCAGTAAAAGCGGCGCCTGCAAGAGCAGCCCCGCCGCAAACATCAGGGAGCAGAGCATCCCCAAATACTCCTTGAAGCCCCATAAAGGCTGTATCCCGTCAGCCCCGCCGAAACGCAGGAAAAAGCCCAGCACCTTGGGGGAAAGAAACCAGTACGCCCCGCCGGCGCCGGCTGTAAACAGCGCCGGAATTGCAAACAGCGCCGCCGCCGTGTACCCCCGCTCTTGACCGCGCAGGCCGGGCCACACAAAAAGCAGCCCCTGCAATAACAGAAACGGCGCTGAAACAATCCCGCCGGCCCACAGCGAAAGGCGCAGATAAGCCGCAAACTTCTCCGCCGGATTAAACGTGTAGACTCGTATCCCCAAACCTTCAAGGGGCGCCATGAGAAACGCCGCGATCCGGCCTGACGCCGCGAACGCCCCCAGAGACGCGGCGGCAAAGACAACAAGGCACGCGATTATCCGCCGCCTCAGCTCTTCGAGATGCTCAGTCCATTCGCTCTCAGTTGTCCCCGGGTCCGGTTCCCTGATGATCCGCTCCTTTGTCCGCGCCGCCGGCCTCTCCGCCGCCGCAGGAAGGCCCGTCTTCGTTCTTGAGGCGGCTCTGCCCGTAAAAAGCGGCCTTGAACTCCCGGATCGCCTCGCCGGCGGCTCTGCCCGCCTGGGGCAGCCGCTTTGCCCCAAAAAGCACCAGCGCTAAAACCAGAAGAAGCGCTATCTCTCCAACACCAAGATTCATCGTACTACCTCTTAACCAAAAATTATATTTTTTCTTTTATTAAAAAGGAAACTCGTCGGCGGGTTTGAACAGAAACGCGCCGTCCTCGTCCTCCCGTGTAGGCCGGATACCTGCGGTGCGGGTCTGCTCAGGCACCGCCGAAATAATAAAGGCGTTTGGACGCGCCGGGCACGCGGTAAAACACGCGCCGCACCCCACGCAGTACAGGCTGTCGAACAGGGGGCGGGTCAGCGCCGGAATACCGGATTCGGCATAGGGCGCCATATACAGCGCCCGGGTGGGGCAGACCTCCGCGCAGGCCCCGCAGGATTCGCGCCTTGTATTCACCACGCAGGCCCTAAAGTTCAGATCCGAGCGGGCGATACGGGTCCGCTGTTTCTCTTCAAGGCTGAGGCGGCGTATCGCCCCTGCGGGGCAGGCTTTCCCGCATTCGATACAGGTATACTGGCAGGCGCCGCGGGAAAAATCCAGCGTGGGAAACAGGCGGCTGCGGAGTGTAATAATCCGCACCGGGCAGGCGGCCCCGCAGGCGCAGCACCCGACGCACCTGCTTGCGTAGTTCTGTATGTTCTTCGCCCCAGGGGGCAGGACCGCAAGGTCAGGCATCTTTACCGCCCGGAGCAGGGACAGGCCGCGGGCGGGCAGGGACGCGCCGGCGAGATACGCGGCGCCGCAGCACAGGGGCGCGGCTTTTCCCAGGAACGCCCGCCGGGATTCGGGAAAGCCGGGGGTTTTGGAGCTTTTCCGTAATCCGAACCGCGCGCTTCCTCCGGGGCAGGCGGCCACGCAGGAAAAACACAGCACGCACCGGTCGTAGTCAAGGCGCTTTTCACCGTTGCGGGAGGAGATGCAGCCTGTGGGGCAGATCTTCTCGCATATCCCGCAGGAGCGGCAGCCCGGGGAGAGGGCTATCCCTAACGGCGCGAAGGACGACAAGGCGCCGAGGGTTACGCCCACAGGGCACCAGTTGCAGAACCACCGGCCCCGGAAGAACGCGGCAAAGAGCATGAGAAAAAGCGGCGTTCCCAGAACCGCCGCCAGCGCCGGCAGGTTTCCTTCAAAGAGGGCGCGGAGGGCGCCCATGCCCCGCCCGAAGACGGCGGCAGGGTCGATGAGGGCGCCAAGGGGGGAAAGGGAGCAGGCCGCGGCAGCGGCAGCAATAACAGGAACAGCGTATCGTATGGGAAGAGGCGCGGCGTATCCCTGCCGTACTGGGAAGGAGGCGCTCCCGCTGGTTTTCGCAGTAGTTTTTCTCAGCCATGCGCCGGCTCTGAACACCAGTTCCTGGGCGGTTCCCAAGGGGCAGAGCACGGAACAATAGCCCCTGCCGATTACGAGGGTAAGCGCCGCGGCAGCGACGGCCCCGGCAGCCGCGCCCCGATAGAGGAGCGGGGAAAACTGGGCCTTCACCAGCACCTCAAGGGCGCTGTTGGCAGCGAGGCTTCCTGACAGGTAAGCCGCAATGAAAGCGGCCAGCACCGCCAGGGCCAGATGAAAGCGGAGTATCTCCGGCGCTTGCCGGGTTTTCTTATCTATAGACAACGGCTTCACCCGGGGCCTTGCGGCTGGACGCGGCGCTTACCCCGTCAGCCGCCGGCGCGGTTCTGCCGAAGCGCACAAGCACCACCGCGCTGTGCCCGGCGGGAAGGCCCGCATCAGCCTTAAACATCCGGTTGAGCCGGTCAACAGGGCCGGTGTATATCCGCGAGCCGTACCCCAGGGCCTGGGCCGCAAGATATATGCTTTGGGCGACTAAGGCGCAGTCGAGAATCTCAGGCCCGTTTGTTTTGCCGTCCCCTCGGGCGGAGATGACCACAACCACATTGCCGTCAAGGTTTTGCGGGATAATCTTCCGCCCCAGCGCCGGATCGCCGACCACGGTAAAACGCCAGGGCTGGCGGTTGCGGGCGCTGGGGGAACGGACCCCTGCCATAATAATCCGGTCTATATCGGCTTTGGGGAGCGCCCCGCTTACCAAACGCGCCGTAAAGCCCCTGCCTTTAGGCATGGGGATATAAGGCGCAAAAAATCCGTAAGGATTTTTTAGTTGATGGCTTGTCATATCTATCCTCCCTGTGATAATTTATAGACGTACCGTGGGACACACGGGAATCTACGCTTGTGG
>JAITHF010000235.1 GCA_031280115.1 Spirochaetaceae bacterium
TTTTTCGGGATTGGTATGGCTTGATATAACAGTCGATTCATAGTATCATAACTATAACGACGAAGCAGACGGCTTGTATGCCCAATAACTTGACAAGGCGCGTAAAGGAACTGTAGTATTTACCTAAACCGAAGGGACTATGGGGATCGCCTGCCGATACTGTAAGCATTGAGCAGGAAGCCCATGCCTTGAGGCAATGGGTAGAGTTCGTTTAGAGGAGTGTACCGCATGATAACAAAGACAGATCTTCCCGGCAGCGGCGATGAAAAAGTTCCAGAGGGGTTGCGGCCCGATGGCAGCCCTTACCGGATTCTTGTGGTCGATGATTCCATGTTTATTGCGAAACAGCTTAGTCAGATTTTTACTTCCGAGGGCTTTGAAGTATTGGGGACCGCCGCGGACGGCGCTCAAGGATTGGACCGATACAAGGAAATGCACCCGAGAGTTGATCTGGTTACGATGGATATTACCATGCCCGTAATGGACGGCGTTACCGCATTAGAAAAGATACTGGAATTCGATAAGAACGCGATGGTAATTATGGTAAGCGCCCTTGGAAAAGAAGAGGTGGTGAAAAAATGCCTTCTTACCGGCGCGAAAAGCTATATCGTCAAACCTTTGGACAGACGAAAAGTACTGGAGCGCGTTATATCTATCTTAAAACGCTAAAACAATTCCGACCGGTTGTTTCGCGCCGTAATCTGTCCTGCTTGTCCTTGCTATAAAACATGAAAACAGGGAAAACATGGAATCTATGGAAGTATAGAAGAAGTGAAGTATAAAAAAACAGGGCAAGGGATAGACAAGAGAGGATGGCGGATGGAGGATAGAAAAAAAACGGAAGAAAAGGGGGTACACGGTTTGTTTACCCTCTTTTTGGTTTTAAACCCCCGGCAAGGGGGGTGCGTTCCGCGCCTGCGCGGAAGAAGTCTGCGTTTCTAACAGTGAGGTTATATAGGATGGGTACTTCGGGACTACGAACCGACGGTGCGCCGTATCGGGTTCTCATAATCGACGATTCAGTGTTTATTGCCAAACAACTGAGTCAAATCCTCGCCTCCGAAGGCTTCGCGGTGGCAGGGACTGCCGAGAACGGCGCGTTTGGGGTGGAACGGTATCAGGAAATGCACCCCAACATTGATCTTGTTACGATGGATATTACCATGCCGAAAATGGACGGCATTTCCGCGCTTGAAAAGATAATCGCCTTTGACAAAGACGCGGTGGTGCTTATGATCAGCGCTTTGGGAAAGGAAGATCTGGTCAAGAAAGCCATTCTCAGAGGCGCTAAGGGGTTTATCGTCAAGCCCCTTGACCGGAAAAAAGTTTTGGAACGGATTTCCGCGGTGCTTCATGGGTCGAAAATTTAAAAAAGCCGCTCCGGCGCCGGGCGCGCCAGCGCGTCAGGGCATACGCAAAACCATAGTACGCTCTGACTATCCTCTTCATGCAGGTTATAAACAATGAAAATACACACGATTGCTGATTCTGTCTATTGTATACCGGTAGATATACGCTCAACAGATTTATTTGAGGGCATCTGGCCTGTCCCCAACGGATTTTCCCTGAATACCTATGTGGTGAAAGGCGAAAAAACCGCGCTTATCGACCTTGTGCAGGACCGGCCTGACGCGGCCTCCCCGGTGGAAACCGCCCTGGCCGACCGGTTCGGCCCGGTGGATTATCTCATCCTTAACCACCTTGAGCCGGACCACAGCGGATGGCTCCGGGAATTCCTGCGGAAAAACCCCCGGGCTCAGATTATCGCCACTGCCAAGGGGATTGACCTTGTTACCTCGTTCTATAAGATAGACAAGGCAGGCACGGCGCTGCGGGCTGTGAAAGACGGGGACGCCCTTGATTTGGGGGGCGGGAAGGTTCTGACCTTTTTTGAGGCGCCGAATATCCACTGGCCTGAAACGATGTTTACCTGGGAAGCGTCTTCGGGCACCCTTTTTTCCTGCGACGCCTTCGGGTCTTTCGGCGCGTTAGGGGGGCGGCTCTTTGACGACGAGTTTAACGATGCCGAACACCAGCGTTTCGAGGCCGAAACCCTCCGGTACTACGCCAATATCGTGTCGTCGTTCTCGGCTTTTGTGGAGCGGGGCGTGGAGAAGGTGTCCGGCCTTGCGGTCTCATGCGCGGCGCCCAGCCACGGCATGGTCTTCCGCCGGAACGCGAAGGCCATTATAGACCGGTATCTGCGCTACGCCGGCTATTCCAAAGGCCGGACAGAGCGGGAGATTGCCGTTATCTGGGGATCCATGTACGGCAACACCAAAAAAGGGCTTGACGCGGTCATAAAAGGCATCGAGAAGCGGGGCGTCCCTTATACGGCCTATCAGGTCCCGAATGATAATATCTCGTATATACTGGCCGCGGCGTTTAAGAGCGCAGGCTTGGTGCTTGCCATGCCCACCTATGAATACGCCATGTTTCCCCCTATGGCGTATGTGCTTGATATATTCAGGCGCAAGCATATCTACCATAAGAAGGTTCTCCGGATTGGCTCATGGGGCTGGGTCGGCGGCGCCCAGAGAGCATACGACGCGGCCATAGCGGACCTCAAATGGGACAGCCTTGACTCTTACGAATGGGCAGGCGCCCCCAGCGCTCAGGATCTGGCGGTTCTCGAAGAGCGGGGCGCGGCACTTTTAAGCTAGCGGAAAAAAGCGCCCGGCCTTGACCGGGCAATTTTTTAGAAAAATAGAAAAATAGAAAAATAAAAAATGACAAAGGGAGTTCTCAAAACCCCGCCGCCCGCTTCCTGCTCCGGGCCTTGAGAAAAGCCCCCTGTTCAGGCGGGGGCGGCGGGGGGCTGTAACTATTCGAGGAACAGGGATTTTTATACTATATAAACCGACAAAACCCCCGCTTGAGGCGTTTAGGTTGACATTATCCGCCTTACTCCTTAAAGTGGAGTGGTAGTTCTCATTAGGAGCGTATATGAATCTCATAACCAAACTTTCCTCAAAAAATTTCCTGCTGTTTAATCTGGTGCTCTTAGGCGTTATCTTTGGTTTTTCCCTTGCGTTTCTCTCTTTTTCCTGCTCAACCCCCCAGCCGAAAGGGGTCGCCCGCGCGCAGGAAACCCCCGGGGCGCTTGAAAACGCCTTTGCCCTGGCCGAGGGGTTGCAGGCCGCGTTTGGCGCCGCGGCGAACAAGGTGCTCCCTTCGGTGGTGGAGCTTAAAACCGTGTCCATACGCAAACAGCAGGGGCCGAACTTTAACGGGGCGCCCTGGGAATTCTTTTTCGGGCCCCGGGACGGAGAAGGGGGGCAGGAACGGGAATACCGCTCCCAGGGGCTTGGCTCAGGCATTATTGTCAAGCGGGAGCGGGACACCTACTATGTGCTGACCAATTTCCACGTCATAGAGAACGCCAACGAAATACAGGTGGCCGTGTATAACGGGAAGGAGTACCCTGCGGAGCTGGTGGGAAAAGACAACCGCAAAGATCTGGCTATGGTTTCTTTTAAGAGCGCCGAGGAGTTCCCGCCGGCGGAGCTGGGTAATTCGGACTCCGTGAAAGTCGGGGACTGGGCTATCGCGGTGGGCAACCCCTTGGGCCTTGTCTCCTCAGTTACGATGGGCATTGTCAGCGCCGTGGGGCGCACAGGGGGCCCGGGAAACAATATCAACGATTTTATTCAGACCGACGCCTCTATTAACATGGGGAACTCCGGCGGCGCCCTTATCAACATCCGGGGAAAGGTTATCGGCATTAACACATGGATTGCCAGCAGCAATACCGGCGGCGGGTCGGTGGGCTTAGGGTTCGCCATTCCCATTAACAACGCCAAGCGCTCTATTGAGGAGTTTATCAACTCCGGCCAGATAAGTTACGGCTGGCTGGGGGTTTCCCTCTCTGAGCCGGACCGGGACATGGCCAAAGCCTTGGGCATCGAGGGGAAAACCGGCGCCCTTGCGGCCCATGTGTTTCTCGGGTCCCCGGCGGACAAAGGGGGCATACGGGCGGGAGACTTTATCACCCATGTAAGCGGCAAGGAAGTGCGGGGGGTTAATCCCCTGACCCTTATGGTGGGGGATTTGCGCCCCGGGGATCAGGCGAAGTTCAAGGTTATTCGGGACGGCGGGATAAAGGACTTTGACATCCGCATTGAAGCGAGGACCGACATGGTTGCCGCGGATAACAAGAAGCTGTGGCCCGGGGTGTTTGTGTTTACCCTTACAGACAGCCTGCGGGAGTCCGCGAAAATTGCCAAGAACATCCAGGGGGTTTATGCGGGGCAGATTATTCCTGAAACGCCGGCAGCGGTTATCGGTCTCCAGCGGGGGGATATTCTTATCGGCATTAACGGCGAGCCGGTTCGGGACGTGGGGTCGTTCTATAAAATCCTGCGGGAAAAAACCGAAAAAGAGCTGTGGTTTAACTTCATAAGAGGGGAGGCCGCACTGGAAACGCTGAAGTTCAAAAAGTCCTAACCCCCCCCCATAGGGGGGATTCACGTGCTTCTTGCGGTGAGCGGGTTTGCGATTTTAGTCACAACCCAGAAGGTGCGCCTCAGCGGAATTCGCAGGCGGAAGGGCGCAGCACACGTCGCACTGGTTGGGGGTTTGGGGGCAGCCGAAGGCTGTTTCAGCAATCGTAGTTTGCACTATGAGCCGCGAAAC
>JAITHF010000296.1 GCA_031280115.1 Spirochaetaceae bacterium
CTGGGATCGGCGGGGTTCGGGCAGGGTCCGGCGGGAGTCCGGCTGGTACGTTTTTATACCGGTACGCCTTAGCGGCGCCTACCGCTGCGGCTCCGGTAGTTACCGGCAACGTTCCGGTAGTTACCGGCAAGGCTCCGGTAACTGCCGCTAACGCTCCGGTAACTACCCCTGAGGCGGCGGGAATGAGGTCTTGCGCCTCCCGCGGCGCCTCAGGTATACAAGGGGGCGCCCTGCGCGCGTCAGCAGCGGGGCCGGCTGCCTGAAAGCGGATGGCGGCGCGGCATACATAGTACGCCGTGAGGCGTCCTGCAACCCGTTCCCCCTCATGTTTACCTTTCCGCTTTCCCCTAAACAGCAGATCTCTCATGCTTTAGATGTGGCTGAGCGGTCTTTGCCGTTTGGCAGGGCGGCTGGGGAACGTGCGGCCACGCATCCAACGCTTGTATCATAGCGGCAGCGCGGCAGCTTATGAGCGGGTCAACCTCATTGCTGCGCCGGCTGTAGCAGCCCCAGCCCTCTCTTACCAGTCTCATGTTCTAATCCCCTCTTAGGTTTCTTTTTTTCATCTTTTATATTTCCTGCCGGCTGGCCGGCGGCCTCTGTGCCATTCGGTTTTTGGCATTTCTAGGCCGGTAACGCGGCGTAAATCCGTATCGCGCCAGTCAACGTCGGTTAATGCAGCGCCGTATCCGTGCCGGTGTATTCCGTGATGGCTGCGCCGCCCGGTTCATTGCGCTTATACCAAAGCCCGTCAGGGGTTTTTTCTGTTTGCGCGTTCAGGCTGGCCGCCGCCGCCCAAAGCGCCCTCAAAAACCGTTTTTTCATATTTTTCATATTTTTCATAACAGCCGCTCCTTTTCATCCGCCTCGCTCACGCGAAACGGGGTATTTTATGATAACTATACCACACTAACGGCTGATTGACTACTGCGCTCCCCTGCAAAGCCGAAACTCCGCCTCACAGCCCGCTGCTTCCGCGCCCGCGCCGGCCACCCGCGCACCGGACGCGGTGAAATCCGACTCAAGGAAGTCTTTCCCTGAGCCACCTCCCTGTCTAAATCTGAGTCAGAAATATCTGTATCTGAGTCAAATACAGACTTTTTTATCTGCCGTTTGATGTGATATTCCAGCATAGCATACGGTTTGTTGCGGGATGATGTTGTATGTTCCGGCCTGCCTGTTGAGCCTGCCCGCCGCGCCCTCCGCAGGAGCGCGCCCTGTGCCGCCGTAATAATTATTTAACATAACAACAGTAATACCGCCCCTCTCATGGTCTTTCAACCGTACTGCGGGGCTTTTTTATCGGCGCTTCATGTTTCGCGTATTCTTTTGCAAACTTCGCGTAAGGGAACAGCCGGAGGCTGCCGGCGCTTTAGCGCCTCTTTTAAGAAAATATGGGGGGTCATAGACCCTCCAAACCACCCATAAAGGCTTCCTGCGCCGCGCCCTTTCGCCTGCGAATTCCGCTGAGGCGCGGCGTAAACAGACCTGTTATATGCAGGCGGGCCGTACTCTGATAGCTATTTGAATATTTTATTCATTTTTTCTCTATTATCCTCAAGCAGCCATTTATTATATTTTAGGTAATATGGTTTTATTATTTCTTTGGTTGTTCCCACAATATCAAGCCCTCTGTCATCATACATATTGAAAATGATTTCATCTTTTATATGGATAAAATATATTTCGCCGCCTGTTCTCGGCTTCCGGGAAGAAAAATCCGTGTTATTTATTGATTCCAATATTTTCCTGTAATTTATCCTGCTGGCAGTTACTTTGAGTACCGCAAGCTGGGTGTGAAAATTTTCCTCATATACATTCTCTTCATTGAAAATACCAATTTCTTTTTTATGAAATCCGATTATATTCTTAAATATCTTATCGTTCCATTTAATCTTTCCGTTTCTATAAATAAAATATAATTCATCGCAATTACAAAATACGTTATAAAATAATTCATCCGCTCTATGTAAACTTTCTGTAAAATATTCATCATTGCCTTTATTCATAGCAATATCATGCAAGTCAAACCGCAAGGCGTATTCGCAATTATAAAAAATAGATTTTCTTAATATAATATTTTTATATTTATTTTCCATAAAGTTTATAAATTCATTTTTTATGCCGTCCATTATTTGCCTCTATTGATGTTTTTTATAGAATATTATTCCATTTGCATATACCATTCCCGCACCCCCCGCTAGCGGCTTCCTGCGCCGCGCCCGTGCGCCTGCGGCTCATAGCGCAAATATATTTTTCTATATACGAACAAAGCCCGGCAGGAAAACCGGTTTTTTGGTGCCCCAAATAAGTTTCCGGGGTACCCAAAAAAGTTCGCAGGTTCCCCAAATAAGTTTTTTGGGTACCCAAATAAGTTCCGCGGTGCCCCAAAAAAACTATCCTGCCCCCGCATAAATCATTATGGTATAACGGATTATCGGCGCTTCGCGCCTTTTTAAGAGAATTTGGAGGGTCATAGACCCTCCACGCCACCCATAAAGGCTGCCTGCGCTGCGCCCGTGCGCCTGCCGGCTCGGTTAGGCGTTTTGTTGGAACCAACCAGACCTTTGTTGGAACCAACCGAACCTATATTGGAACCAACCGAACTCTTGTTGGATCCAACCGAACCTATCCTGCCCCCGCATAAATCATTATTCTACAACGGATTACCGGCGCTCCGCGCCTCTTTAAGAGTTTTTGGGGGCTTTTTTATCAGCGCTTCCTGTTTCGCGTATTTTTTTACGAACCCCCCGCAGGAGGTGAAACAGCCTCCGGCTGCCCCCAAACCCCCGCTAAAGGCTTCCTGCGCTGCGCCTGTGCGCCTGCGAATTCCGCTGAGGCGCCGCTTCTGGGTTGCGGCTAAAATTGCAAACCCTCCCGCCGCAAGAAGCACGTGAACCCCCCGCAGGGGGCGCAGGGGGCGCAGGGGTTGATAAAGAGGCGGGATATTTAATAGGATAGAGGTAATGAATGTTATGATGAGGCTTAAAAAGCGGATCGGGCAGATACTCGTGCTTTTCCTGCTCGCCCCGTTTGTGCTGGGCATCTGGCTCGTGCTTATGCGTTCAAGCAAAACCATCCAAACCAACGCCGCAGGCTTCTTATTTGAATACGCCGGCACCATTGCCAGCGAAGCGGGCATCTTTTTTTCCAACCGCTCGGGTATCGCCGAAACCTGCGCCTATTTTGAAGAAGTGCGGGATATGAACTGGCTCGAAACTGAACGGGTCCTTGAGCCGCTCCTAGCGCGCCTTGCCCGGGAGGATTACATCACCGCCTATATGCTTATAAACCTTGACGGCACCTATTACCGCTCAGACATGGCGGGCAACCCCGCCCATGGAGGGCGGGTTACCAGCGACAATCACGACCCGGACGCCAAGCCCCTTGCCCTTACCGAATACGAGTTCTTCCGCGCCCTTATAACCAATAACCCGGACAGCCGGCAGAAATCCCTGGTGACCGACCCTTATGTATCCCGCTTTACCTCTAAAAAACAGATGCTCATTGCCGCGAACGTGCGGGATTGGGAGGAACAGAATAACGGGGTCTTCGCGTTCGTGCTTACCGGCGAACACCTGAGCCTCATACTTGACCGGATTACCAAGCGGGTTACGGATTATTTCAAAAATGAGGCGGCGCTGTACCTGGTATCCGGTACGGATATGATCCTGTCCATGCGGGAATATGACAGCGCCGCAGGCCGGTACGCCGAGCGGGCCCTTACGGCGGACAAGAACATCACCCTTGAGGACCTGCCTCAAGACGTGCGCTCCGGCATGAACCGGCTTAAAAGGGCGCCCAGTTCGTATATTACCTATAAGAACGACCGAACCAGCCAAGTGTACGGCATGACCGTCTGCCCTATTCCTGACACGAATTATTATGTAGTGCTCACCATGCCGGAAAAGGTGCTGCTCTCAGGGCTGTACAATATGCAGACCATCCTTATTGCGCTTATGATTCTGGTGCTGGCGGGGATTTTCGTTATTATGCTCTTTGTGGGAAAGCTGGTGTCCGCCAAAGAGCAGGCGGAACACTCGAACCGGGCGAAGAGCGATTTTCTCTCCCGCATGAGCCACGAGATACGGACCCCTATGAACGCGATTATCGGCATGACCGCCATTGCAAGGAACGCCCGGGACCCGCGGAAAATCCCGTACTGCCTTGAGAAAATCGAGCAGGCTTCGTCCCACCTCCTTGGGGTGATTAACGATATCCTTGATATGTCCAAAATCGAGGCGAACAAGTTCGAGCTTTCGTTCACTGATTTCGAGTTCGAGCGGATGCTCCAGAAGATAACCAACGTCATCAACTTCCGGGTCGAGGAGAAGAGCCAGACCTTTCTGGTGAAGATCGACAAGCAGATACCCCAGTCGATTATTTCTGACGAACAGCGGCTCTCCCAGGTTATTCTCAACCTCCTCTCCAACGCGGTGAAGTTTACCCCTGAAGGGGGGACCGTTACCCTTGGGGCCGAGAAGGTCGGGGAGGACCGGAACGGGTGCGTTATCCAGATATGGGTGGCCGACACGGGCATCGGCATCGCCAAAGAACAGCAGAAGCGGCTTTTCCGGTCTTTCGAGCAGGCTGACGGGGGCATTGCGCGGCGCTTCGGCGGCACCGGCCTGGGGCTTGCGATTTCCAAGAATATCGTGGAAATGATGAACGGCAAGATATGGATTGAATCCGAAACCGGTAAGGGCTCGTCGTTT
>JAITHF010000264.1 GCA_031280115.1 Spirochaetaceae bacterium
AAGAGAATTTGGGGGGACCTGTCCCCCCAAACCCCCCACAAAAGCGACGTGCTTTGCGCCCATGCGCCATCGAATTCCGCTGAGGCGTTGCTTCGGGGTTGTGACTAAACGTGCAAACCCTCCCGCTACAAGAAGCACGTGAACCCCCTATGGGGGTTGAAGCCTCCGCAGGGGGCTGGTAGAATAAAACTATGAAAACTTCTTTTCGTATAGAACATGACCTTATCGGAGAAAAAAAAATCCCTCTGGATTGTTATTACGGCGTGCAAACCGCCCGGGCCCGGGATAATTTTCATATTACCGGCGTAAAACTCGCAGGGTTCAGCACGTTCATCCGCTCCCTCGCGCAAGTCAAAAAAGCCTGCGCCCTGGCCAATTTCGAACTGGGCCTCCTTTCGGAAGCAAAGAAAAACGCGATCTGCGAAGCCTGCGACGAAATCATCGCCGGCAAATACCACGATCAGTTCGTGGTGGATATGATACAAGGCGGCGCCGGCACCAGCACCAACATGAACGCCAACGAGGTCATCGCCAATATCGGCCTTGAACTTATGGGGCATGAAAAAGGGGAATATACCTACCTGCACCCGAATAACGACGTCAACCTTTCGCAGTCAACCAATGACGCCTACCCCACGGCACTGCGGGTCGCGCTTTTTGAAAAACTGGGGGAGCTCATAGAGGCCATGACGGTTATAAAAGACTCCTGCGCCGGAAAAGCCGTGGAGTTTAAGGACGTTATCAAGATGGGAAGAACCCAGCTCCAGGACGCGGTCCCCATGACCCTGGGGCAGGAGTTCCAGACCTACGCGGTTATGATAAACGAGGACATCCAGCGGGTAACCGACGCCCGCCAGCTTATCCGCGAGATGAACCTGGGCGCAACCGCCATCGGCACGGGGATAAACTCCCATCCTGACTACGCAAAGGCGGCGGAGCGCAGGCTGCAAGAAGTTACAGGGCGGCCCTTTGTCACTGCTAAAGATCTGGTGGAAGCCACCCAGGATACAGGCGCGTATGTCCAGATTTCAGGGGTTCTCAAGCGGGTGGCGACCAAGATGTCAAAGATATGCAGCGACCTTAGGCTTTTGAGTTCGGGCCCCCGCACCGGCATTAACGAGATAAACCTTCCTGCCATGCAGCCCGGCAGTTCTATCATGCCCGGCAAAGTCAATCCGGTGATACCCGAAGTGGTCAACCAGGTGTGCTTTCAAGTCATCGGGAGCGACGTAACCGTCACCCTTGCCTGCGAAGCCGGGCAGCTCCAGCTTAACGTGTTCGAGCCGGTTATCGCGTTTAATCTTTTTAACTCGATAAACATGATGAGGAACGCCTTCAAGACATTGGCCCGGTCCTGCGTGG
Source organism: Spirochaetaceae bacterium (assembly GCA_031280115.1). Classification (GTDB taxonomy): domain Bacteria; phylum Spirochaetota; class Spirochaetia; order Treponematales; family Breznakiellaceae; genus JAITHW01. The sequence continues at coordinate 1,363 of JAITHF010000264.1, forward strand.
ACGGCATTACCGCCAACCGGGAGCGGTGCCGGGATCTGGTGCTCTCAAGCATCGGGCTTGTGACGGCCCTCAACCCCTATATCGGGTATGAGAACGCAACGGCGGTGGCAAAAGAGGCGCTTGAAAGCGGCGCGTCAGTGTATGATATTGTTCTGCACAAGAAACTGCTGGACAAAGCCCAGCTCGAAGAGATCATAAAGCCGGAAAACATGGTAAAGCCCCGTTCCCCGTCGTCCCCGGGCGGCGCGTAGAAAAGAGGGTCGTTCCCCAAGGGCCGGGCTGTTCAGTTAAGCCCCTTTTTGGGGCGGGATTGCCGGAGCCGGGTGTTCCGCTCCCAGAACACGCCGTCAGTATAGCCCTGGATAGCCCTATTCTCGTCTGCCAAAATAAGCCGCTTTTCGGCCCACAGGCAGTATTCCTCGTTTATCTCAATGCCCGCATAGCGCCGGCCCAGCTTCTTTGCCGCAACTGACGTGGTGCCTGAGCCGAGAAACGGGTCAAAGACCATCCCGTTCTCAGGGCAGCTTGCTAAAATCAGTTTTGCCGCGAGTTTTTCAGGCTTCTGGGCGGGATGATCCGTATTTTCCGGCATTGACCAGTAGGGCACCGAAATATCGTCCCAGAAATTGCCCGGGTAGGTCAGGCGGAACCTGCCGTCACCGGTTTCTTCCCAGTCTTTGGGCTTGCCCTCAAAGCGGTACGGCGCGAGGACCCGGCGCTTTTGTTTTACCGCGCTGCTGTTAAAATAATACGCCGCCCCTTTGGTGCCGAACCAAATATCTTCAGACACGTTTTTCCAGTTCGCCTTCGCGCCTTTCCCCTTTTCCCGCTGCCAGGTAATCCGGCTGCGGACAACCGTGAAATCCCGCATTATCCGGTACACGCAGGAAGCGCTTTTCCAGTCCCCGCACATATACACCGAACCGTCGGGCTTCAGCGCGTCCATAAGCCGGGGGAACCAGGTCAGCACATAGGCCAGATACGCCTCGTCCGATGTCTTTGAGAACCGTAAGCCGTGAAAGTTTTTATCAAGGTTATAGGGCGGGTCGATAATAACCAGGTCCGCGAAGCCTTTGGGGAGCAGGCCCAGGGCGGCGCAGGTATCGGCGCAGATAGTTTTGTTGGTTATGTCCGAAAGGGCCAGCGGCTCCCCTGCGGGATAGAGCAGCCGCTGCCGGAGCGCGCCCCGCTCAGGCTCCGAAACTTGCAGGGTCCTGTTCCGCAAAGCCCGCTCTTTCTCTTGCGCCATTTTTATTTTTTATTTTTTTATCCCGCGCGCCGGCGCGGGGCCTAGAGGGATTTGGAAGAACGGGTTTTGGAGTAGAGGTCAAACGCCACCGCCGCAAGGAGGACAAAGCCCTTTATGGCCTGCTGCCAGTCTATCCCTACCCCTATAATCGACATGCCGTTGTTGAGAACCCCCATGAAAAGGCCCCCCACAATGGCGCCGATAATGGTTCCGATCCCGCCTGTGGTGGACGCGCCGCCGATGTAACAGGCCGCGATAGCGTCAAGCTCGAAGTTCTGCCCCGCCTTGGGGGTCGCCACGTTAAGGCGCGCCGCAAAGACCATGCCCGCCAAGGCTGCGATGACGCCCATGTTGGTATACACCCAGAACATGACCCACTCGGTTTTGATCCCCGATAGTTTCGCGGCTTTCGCGTTGCCCCCCAGGGCGTAAATATGCCGCCCCTGCACGGTTTGGGAGGTGATAAAGTGATAGGCCCCCACCAAAAGCCCCAGCACCGCGAGGATATTGGGAATACCCCGGTATAAGGCGAACACAAGGGCGAACGCCATGATAACCAGTACGAGGAATACGGTCTTGCCAATCCACAGCCCCCAGGGAAGCATGGCGAAATTGAACTGTTTTTGTTTTGCCCGGGATTTCGCGCCGCTCAAGACGATAAGGGCCGAGAGGATAACCCCGATACCCAGGGTAAAGAGGTGTATCTTCGCGCCCCCTGGGGCAAGGCCCCTAAGAGGGTCCGGGATGAATCCTGAGGAGAGGGACTGAAACATTTGAGGGAAGGGCCCCTTGGACTGGCCTTGCAGGAGCACCAGGGCGATCCCCCTGAAGATAAGCATTCCCGCAAGGGTCACGATAAACGCCGGTATACGCAGAAAGGCGATCCAGAATCCCTGCCAGGCGCCGATAACCCCGCCTGCAAGAAGGGATATGAGTATCGCCAGAAAGGGGTCCGCCTTTTTATCCACAATGAGCATCGCCGCGACCGCCCCCACAAAGGCCACCACCGACCCGACTGAAAGGTCTATGTTGCCGGTGAGGATGCAGAGCATCATGCCCACCGCGAGGATTAAGACATAACTGTTCTGCAAAACCAGATTGGTGAGGTTCACCGGACGGAAGAGCACCCCGCCGGTAAGCGCGCCGAAGAAGAGCATCGCCGCCGCAAGGGCGGTGACCATGCCGTATTGCCGGAAGTTCTTTTTTAGGTTTTCCAATAAAATGTTCATCATGTTTCTCTTAGGTTTGTATGATATGCCGCATAACCGCTTCCTGAGTCGCGCTCCTGCCGTCAAGCTCGCCTGTAATGCGGCCTTCGCTCATCACGTAAATCCGGTCGCTCATGCCGATAACCTCCGGCAGTTCTGACGAGATAAGGATGCAGGCCATGCCCTGGGAGGCGAGCATATTGATTATCGTATAGATTTCGTATTTCGCGCCCACGTCAATGCCCCGGGTCGGCTCGTCAAGAATGAGTATCTTAGGGTCGCTGAACAGCCATTTGGAAAGCACCACTTTCTGCTGGTTCCCGCCGGAGAGGTGCATGGCAGGCTGGAGTATTGACGGTGCTTTGGTATTCATAACCCGCTTGTAGTATTCCGCTTCCCTCACCTCCGCCGCGTCGTTGATGACGTTATAGGCCGCCACTTTTTTAAGTTTCGCAAGGGTGGTATTTTGTTTAATGTCCTCAATAAGCACGAGCCCGTATTCTTTGCGGTCTTCGGTAACATACGCGAGCCCCCGCTCGATCGCCTTGGGGATAGAGGTAAGGGCTGCCTCTTTCCCGTTGATAAAGGTCTTCCCGCTGATATTGGCGCCGTAGCACCGCCCGAAGAGGCTCATGGCGAACTCGGTGCGCCCGGCCCCCATAAGGCCCGCGATGCCCGCCACCTCTCCGGCGCGCACTTTGATATTAACCTTGTCCAGCAGTTTCCGTTCTGTTTGTTCCGGATGGTACACGGTCCAATCCTGCACCTCGAATACCACCTCCCCCAGCGGGACCGAGCGTTTAGGGAAGCGGTCGGTAATCTCCCGCCCCACCATGCCCTTGATAATCCGCTCCTCAGGAATACCTTCGCGCCCCACTTCCAGAGTCTCTACGGTTTTGCCGTCCCGTATGATCGTAATCCGGTCAGCCACGGCGGCCACTTCGTTAAGTTTATGGGAAATCATAACCGACGCGATGCCGTGGGCGTCCCGCAGCTCCCGCAGGAGGCGCAGCAGGTTCTGGCTGTCAGTTTCGTTGAGCGCCGCAGTGGGTTCGTCAAGAATAAGCAGTTTCGCTTCTTTCGCAAGGGCCTTGGCAATCTCCACGATCTGCTGTTTGCCCACGCCGATACGGTTTACCGGCGTGTCCGGGTTTTCGCCGAGCCCCAGCTTCTTCATGTAATAGAGCGCGTCTTCTCTGGTTTTGTGCCAGTTAATCACCTGATGCCGCGCCCGCTCGTGCCCTAGAAAAATGTTTTCTGCAATAGAAAGATAGGGGCTCAGCGCAAGTTCCTGATGGATGATGGCGATGCCCGCCCGCTCGCTCTGCTTTATGTCCGGGAACGCGCAGGCTTTCCCGTCAAAGACAATGTCCCCCTGATACGTTCCGTAGGGGTACACGCCGGAGAGGATTTTCATCAGCGTTGATTTTCCCGCGCCGTTTTCCCCGACCAGGGCGTGGATTTCCTGCTGCCGCACCGTAAGATTGACGTTGTCAAGGGCTTTCACCCCGGGAAACTCCATGGTGATAGCGCGCATCTGAAGCAAGGCCCCCCGGCCGCCGGCATCCATAGCGCTCCCGCTCCGGCTCCCTGTCAAAATCAGAGCCCCAATTCAGCGGCCGTATAGTACCCGTTATCCACCAGGTCTTTTTTGATATTGTCTTTATAAATCGCCGTTGACTGGAGGAGCATTGAGGGAACGATATACGGTTTCCCGTCTTTCGTGCTGCCGTTCTCATAATCAGTTATGTTGTTCACCGCCGCGCTCCTGCCTTCCAGAATAGCGGTAACGATCTTGACCGCTTCGGCGGCAAGGAGGCGGGTATCCTTAAAGATCGTGGCGTACTGCTCCCCTGCGATAATAGATTTTACGGACGGGAGTTCCGCGTCCTGGCCGCCCACGACAGGCATAGGGCTGCCGCCGGACCCGTAGCCCACGCCTTTGAGCGACGAGAGGATGCCCAGGCTGATGCCGTCATAGGGGGAAAGCACGCCGTCAAGTTTCCGGTCGGTGTAATAGGCGGAGAGGAGGTTATCCATTCTCGCCTGGGCCGTGGCGCCGTCCCACCGCAGGGTTCCCACCCGGTCCATACCTTGCTGGCCTGAGCCTATGACGAGGGTTTTCCGGTCGAAATAGGGTTTCAGCACGTCCATAGCGCCGTTATAAAAGAAATAGGCGTTGTTGTCGTCCGGCGAGCCGCCGAAAAGCTCGATGTACCGAGGCGCCTCTTGGGTAGCGGCGGCAAGGTTAAGCCCGGCGGCCAGAATATCCCCCATCTGCATCCCGACTTTATAATTGTCGAAAGACACGTAATAGTCAACATACGGGCTGTTGCGGATGAGCCTGTCATAGGCGATAACCTGAATACCCTCGTCGTGGGCTTTTTCCAGCACTGCTGTCAGGGACTCGCCGTCGATACTGGCGATGACCAGCACTTTGACGCCGGCGGTAATCATGTTTTCAATCTGGGAGACTTGGTTTTCCACCAGGTCTTCCCCGTACTGGAGATTGACGCGGTAGCCGAGCTGTTCGAGCTGGGCTTTCACATTATCCCCGTCTTGTATCCACCGCTGGGATGATTTCGTGGGCATTGCAACGCCTACGGCCCCCTTGTCCCCCTGCTGGCGGCTGGCGTCAGCGCTGCCGCCGCCGCCGCTCTGGGGTTTGTTGCAGCTAAGGGTTATTCCTGCTGCTGCCAAAAGCGCCAGAGCCCTGACCGCGGCTGTTCTGATTTTCATACGATTCCTCCAAAGGTTTGCCAGAATATATACGCTGCGTGAACGTACCTGATTATCGTACTATACCCCTTATCCTCCGTCAACCCCCTGCGGGCAGCCGTAGCCCCCTGCGGGGGATTCACGTGCTTCTCGCGGTGAGCGGGTTTGCGGGTTTAGTCACAACCCAGAAGTTGCGCCTCAGCGGACGCCGCAGGCGTGAGCGGCTCAAAGCATGAAGCCTTTATGGGTGGTGTGGAGGGTCTATGACCCTCCACATCTCTTAAAAAAGGCGCGAAAGCGCCGTAAAAAACCATGCCGCGCACGAATAATCCTGCGGCGCGGCAATACGATCCTGCGGCGCGGCAATACGATCCTGCGGCGCGG